>JBBDKK010000018.1:0-5476 GCA_040879395.1 Phycisphaerales bacterium | reverse complement strand
GGGCCCGCCAGGCGGTACCGGCTCTTCACCGCTGCCGATACTCCCAGCGGGATCGTGATCGAGCTGATCGAACCCCACGAGGCCGAAGGGCCCGGGGCATGGCGGGTGGAGGTGTCCGGTGTGGACCTGCCCACGCACACGATCCTCGAACAGGTGGGTCGCACGCCATTGCCGCCGTATATATTGGCTCAGCGGAAGATCCGCCAAGAGGAACCTGGCGATGCCTACGACCGGGCGCACTACCAGACGATCTACGCGGCCTCCCACGAGCCGGGTTCGGTGGCCGCGCCCACCGCGGGGCTGCACTTCACGCCCGGGGTGATGGATTCGCTGGCGGCCCGGGGCGTCGAGACCACGCGGGTGACCCTGCATGTGGGGGCGGGGACCTTCAAGCCCGTGGAGACCGAGATGTTGGGGGATCACCCCATGCACCATGAATGGTGCGCGCTGGGCGAGGCAGCGGCGCATTTCCCCCCGCTCCCGCCGACCAGCAGCGATCGGCGGGTGATCGCGGTCGGCTCCACCAGCGCCCGGACACTTGAGAGCTACGCGGCCCTCCACGAGGCCGCCCCCGAGGCCTCGCTCCCAGAGCGGCACAGCACCGACATCCTCATCGCCCCGGGCTACCGCTGGCGCTGGGTGGATGGGATGGTGACCAACTTCCATCTTCCGCGTTCGACGCTCTTGGCCATGGTGGCGGCGATGCTGGAGATTCCCGGCAAGACTTCGGGCATCGAGCGCGTGCATGGGATCTACCGCGAGGCGATCGAGCGGCGATACCGTTTCTACAGCTACGGCGATGCGATGCTGATTCTCCCCTGACCGGTGGGCGCGGGATCGTGTATGATCGATGGGCGAAAACTGCCCGATGCAGGCCCGAATCGTCGATGAAATGACCATCACCATGCGGCTGGACCAACTCATCTCGGGGCTCGAAATCGCCTGTCCGGACGCTGGGACGGACCTGGCATCGGTGCGGATCTGCGATATCACCGAGGATTCGCGCACCGCCGTGCCCGGCTCGCTGTTCATCGCCCGGGCCGGGACCCGGGACGACGGGCTGCGGTATGTGGAACCGGCGGTGGAGTGCGGGGCCGTGGCGGTGCTGGCGGACGAATCGCAGGCGGACCGGATCGAGCTGCCCCCGCGGTCCCCGGTGGTGGTGCTGGTGAGCAAGGATGTGCCCCTTGCCGGGGCCCTGCTGGCCGAGCGTTTTTATGGTGATCCGGCGTCCAAACTGGTCTGCGCGGGGGTGACGGGGACCAACGGCAAGACGACCATCGCCCACCTGGCCCACCAGATGATCGAGGCCGCCGGTGTGCGGTGCGGGCTGATCGGGACGGTGGAGATCGACGACGGGCGCGAACGGGCCCGGGCGACGCTGACCACGCCCCCGGCCGTGGAACTCAGCCGGACGCTGGCGACGATGGTCGAGCACAGCTGCAAGGCGGTGGTGATGGAGGTCTCCAGCCACGCCCTGGACCAGCAGCGCGTGGGCGGGATCTGGTTCGACGCCGCGGCTTTTACGAATCTTACCGGCGATCACCTGGATTACCACAAAACCCTCGCCCACTACACGGCGTCCAAGGCCCGGCTCTTCGCGCGGCTCAAGGACGACGGCCTGGCGGTCATCAACAGCGACGACGCGGCCGCCAACGACATGATCCGCGCCTGCCCCGCGGGCGCGCAGGTCGTCCGCTGCGGGCGGACGGGCGGGGGGGAAGCGGGCATCGAAATTGAGGACGAGTCCATCGCGGGCATGACGCTGACGCTGCGGACACCGGGCGGTGAACTCCACGCGCGGGTCCCGGTCTTCGGGCGTTACAACGCCATGAATATCCTGCAGGCGGCGGTGATCGCCCAGCGGGTCCTTACGCGGGCGGGTATTCCTGCCGACCGGCAGCGCACGGCGTTGCAATCGGTCCTGCCAAAGCTCGTGTTGCCTCAGGGCCGGCTGGAACGCGCCCACGGCGAGGGGGACGATGTGAGGGTGCTGGTGGACTTCGCCCACACCGACGATGCGCTGGCCAGCGCGCTGGGGGCGGTCCGCGCCGTGCTGCCCCAGGGTGCGGCGTTGTGGTGCGTCTTCGGCTGCGGCGGGGACCGCGACCGCACCAAACGCCCCCGCATGGCCGGCGTCGTGGCCGCCCGCGCCGACAAGGTGGTCATCACCAGCGACAACCCGCGCACCGAGCCGCCGAACCGGATCATCGACGAGGTGCTCGCCGGGATCAAGCAAAGCGATCGCAGGCGGGTGACCATCCAGCCCGACCGGTCCGCGGCCATCCACCACGCGATCACGCACGCGGCGGCGGGCGATGTCATCGTGATCGCGGGCAAGGGGCACGAGACCGAGCAGATCGTGCCCGACGGCGTCGGCGGCACCCGGACGCTGCGATTCGACGACCGCGAGCACGCACGCGCCGCCCTGCGGGAGCGCCGCTTCCGCATCCACACCCCGCCCGCCCAGCAGCAGGGGGCCGCCAGCTCATGAACATGTGGACATACCACGAAGTTCTCACCGCCGCACGCGGCTCATGGGCGGTTGAACCCGATGCGGATGCCTTTGACTTCGCCGGGGCCGCGATCGACTCGCGGGAACTGGCGCGGGGTCAGGTGTTCTTTGCCTTCGTCGGCGAGCACACCGACGGGCACGCCTATCTGCAACAGGCCGCGGATCGCGGGGCGGGGTTGTGCGTGGTGACCGATGCCGAGCGTGTCCCCGCAGGTTTCACGACACCGACGCTGGTTGTGGATAATGCCCTCGATGCGCTGACCGAATTCGCCCGCGCGTGGCGGGAGAAACTGGCGTGCACGGTGATCGCCGTGACCGGGTCCAACGGCAAAACGACGACCTGCGGCCTTCTCCACAGCGTGTGCGCTCAGGCGGGAAAAACGGCGGTCTCGCAGAAGAGCTTCAACAACGCCCTGGGCGTGCCGATCACGGTGCTCAATACGCCGCGGGATGCCGAGTACCTCATCGCCGAACTGGGCACCAGCACCCCCGGCGAGATCGCGGCCCGCGCTGCGCTGATCCGCCCGGACATCGCGGTCATCACCTCCATCGGTCGGGCGCACCTGGAATCGCTTGGCTCGGTGGCCGGCGTGGCCCGCGAGAAGGCCGCGCTTGTCGCCGCCCTGCCCGCCGAGGGCCGGGTGTTCATCCCAGCGGGTATCGCCGAGCTGGACACCGCGCTGGCGGAGATGGGGCGGGCCGTGGGGGCCATCCGACTGGGCGAAGAGACCGGGTTTGGAATCCACCGTTCCACGCCCGAGGGGATGGTGTTTGTGGTGGACGATGCCGAGTTCACGGTCCCGCTGCCCGGTGTGCATAACGCCCGCAACGCGGCGATGGCGGTGCTGGTGGCACGCTCGCTGGGTATCAGCGATGGCCAGATCCAGTCTGGGCTGGCCTCCGCCCGGGGCCCGGCGATGCGGTTCGAGCGCATCGAGGTCCCTACTGAGTCCGCGCCGATCGTCATCATCAACGATGCCTACAACGCCAATCCCGATTCCATGCGGGCGGCGTTGGCGACCTTCGACGAGCTGGATATCGACGGGCCGCGGATCGCGGTCCTTGGTGAGATGCTCGAACTCGGCGGGGCGTCGGTCGTTGAGCACGCCGCGCTGGCCCAATCGCTGGACGAGCACCGTCGCATCGACTGTTTCGTGCTGGTCGGTGAGCGGTACGGGCCGGTGCCGATCTCCAATCTGGTGCAGGTCCATCCCGACGCGGCATCGGTCTCGATCGAGCGGATCGCGGCTACGATCGAACCGGGCTCGTGCGTGCTGCTCAAGGGCTCGCGGGGGGTCCGTTTGGAGCGGGTGATCGAAGAACTGGCGCGGATCCACGGGGCGGGCCGACCGGGCCCGGCCGCAACCTCCACCGCCCACGCATGATCTATATCCTCATCGACATCCTGCAGAAGTGGCTCGACAAGATCGGGCTCTACGGGCTGTTCTCGGTCATCGATCAGATCCAGTTCCGCGCGCTGCTGGCGGCGGGGCTCTCGTTCGCCATCGTGGTCTTCTGCGGCAAGCGGGTGATCCGGTTCCTGATCTCGATGAAGATCGGCGACGCGGGCGAGACCGACGCCGAACTCCTGCGCGAGCACGCGGCGGCCAAGGCCAATGTGCCCACGATGGGCGGCGTGCTGATCGTGGGCTCGATCTTCATCTCCACCTTCCTGCTGGCCGACATCCGCATCAACCGGGTGTACCTGGGGCTCTTCACGCTGATCTGGCTGGCGGCGGTGGGGGGCGCGGACGACTGGCTCAAGCTCACGGCGTCTCGGCGCGGCACGGGGCGGCAGGGACTGTATTCGTGGGAGAAGCTGGTCTTCCAGCTGGGCATCGGGGCGATCGTGGGGTTCTTTGCTTTTCGCTACGGCATCACCCCCGACGACACGCAGTCGCTGGCGCATGTGCTCAACCTCCCCTTCCAGCGCACCTACGACCCGTCCACCCGGTTCACCTCCGAATCGCTGATGTATCTCGGCCTGCCGTTGTTCATGCTGTTCTCGATCCTGATGGTCGCCGGGCTCTCCAACGCGGTGAACATCACCGACGGCATGGACGGGCTGGCCGCGGGCACATCGGGCATCGTCAGCTTCGGGCTGATCCTGCTGGCGCTGATCGCCGGTCATCAGGGGGCGGCCACCTACCTCTATGTGCCCTATGTCCCCTTCACCGATGAGCTGGCCGTCATGGCGGGTGCCATGGCCGGGGCGTGCCTGGGGTTTTTGTGGTGGAACTGCAAGCCCGCCCATGTATTCATGGGCGACACCGGCTCGCTGGCGCTGGGCGGCTCGATGGGCTACATCGCCATCATGATCCGCCAGGAGTTCGTCGTCCTGCTGATGTGCGGCGTGTTCCTCTTCGAGATCCTCTCGGTGGTCATGCAGGTGGGGTGGTTCAAGTACACCCGCATCAAGACCGGCACCGGGCGGCGGATCTTCCGCATCGCCCCGTACCACCACCACCTCCATCAGGGCGGATGGAACGAGAACCAGGTGGTCATCCGGCTGTGGATCGTGGGCATCCTGCTGGCCGTGCTGGCCCTGGCGACGCTCAAACTCCGCTGAACCAAAGTCTTACGGCTGAAGCCGCGTCGCCGACCACGGGCCGTAGGTGCAGGCGTGCGGACCGCGGTCCTGCGGCGGATCGGCCGGACGGGAGACCTCGCGCGTCCAGCGGGCGCGGTCGTGGATCCGCCCCACGCCGGCGGACCAGAGTTCGACGCCCTGCGCGTGGATGCGGTAGCCGCCCCAATACGGGGGGCGGGGGATCTCGATATCGCGTCCTTCCATCAGGTCCGCGGGGCTGATTTCCAGTTTCTCCATGACCCCGGCGACCTTTTCCAGCAGGGCCTGGCGGGACTCGATCGGCTGGGACTGCTCGCTGACCCAGGCCCCGATCCGCGATTCCAGGCGGCGGGAGGCGAAATAGGCATCGGATTCGGCGTCCGTGGCCCGGG
>JBBDKK010000017.1:0-7841 GCA_040879395.1 Phycisphaerales bacterium | reverse complement strand
GAAGACACCATCGAGATTCTTCTGCCCGGCAATCCGTACCTGACGCGCCGCATGCTCGATGTGATCCTCGATGATCCGGGCATCGTGCCGGCCCAGCCGGGCGAGTTCAGCGCGCGGTCATACCTCAACGGCCACCTCACGCTCCAGCAGGCCGAGGGGATCGCCTTGCGAATCGCCGCCGAGCACGATCAGACGCTGCGGGCCGCCGGATCGCTCCTCGACGGCTCTTACGGGCATCAGTGCGACCGCTGGGCCGACGAACTGGCGACACTGTTGGCCCTGGTCGAGGCGGGGGTGGATTTCTCCGATCAGGAGGATGTCATCCCAATTGCGCCGGTCGACCTGGATGCGCGTCTGGCCGCGTTGCTCGGCGAGATCACCGATCAGCTCGGGGGCCGCCTTGGCGATCGGGTCTCCACGGACCTGCCCGCGGTGGTGCTGGTCGGGGCCCCCAACGCGGGCAAGAGCTCGTTGTTCAACTCGTTGCTTGGATATCAGCGGGCGGCGGTCTCGAAGCAGGCGGGCACGACGAGGGATGCGATCCGCGAGCCGCTGGATCTGTCGCGCGATGCGCCCGGGGCGGGCACGGTCGAGCTGATCGATCTGGCGGGGCTGGGCGACACGGCGATCGACGCCATCGACGCCCAGGCCCAGCAGCGGGCCCGCGCGATCATCGCCGGTGCCGAGGTGGTGCTCTGGTGCGATCCCGGAGGGCGGTTCGATGAGTCGGCGGCGTGGGCCCTGCCCGGGGATGCGGCGGTGGTGCGTGTCCGCACAAAGTCGGACCTGCCCGCGGCGAGCCCGGAATCCGGCGGCGTGGCCGTCTGCGCACTCGACGGCACGGCCCTGGGCGTCCTGAAACGGGCCATCGCCGACGCCGCGACCACCCGCAGCGGGAGCGGCGTGGGGGTGTTCGTGCCCCGTCACCGGCGGGCTCTGGCGGAAGCCGCGGCGGGTATCCGCGAGGCCCGCGTAAGGTTCGACCCCCAAGCCCGGAGTCTGGGCGAGCCGGAACTGGTCGCCCTTGGCCTGCGCGAAGGGCTCGATGCCCTTGGGGAGTTGATCGGTGAGGTCTCCCCCGACGATGTGATCGGACGCGTGTTCGCGACCTTCTGCGTTGGCAAGTGATGACCGTCCCGGCGATCGGGTATCCCCGTTGCGTGGGCGTTTTGGCCAGGGCGGTGTGTGCGAAGACAATGCCAGCGTTCTCGCGGTTCTTTCTGCGATAACTGCGCAGGACCTTCCCGATGGGACGGCTGAGCCGTGCCCGCGGGTCTGGGTACGCGCATCGGCGCGGGAATCGGTCCCGATGCTCGATCCACAGGCGGTAGGGGCCGAAGTCACCGGCATACACCGCGGCGGCGATCCGTGTCCGGCCTGTGCCGGGACCGCCGCGTGAGGAGAGCATCATGACGATCCGACTTGGCGAGTTATTGGTCCTGCAGGGTGCGCTCAGCGAGGCCCAACGCGACGAGATTCTCGGGATCCAGCGTGAAACCCATCGTCCGTTCGGTGTGATCGCCGAGGAACTCTTCGGCGTCGCGCCCAGCGATATCGAGCAGGCGTGGGCCTCGCAGTACGCGATGATCGCCCCGCGGATCGACCCGGTGACCGCCGAGATCGGTGACTCGGTGCTGGGCCTGATCACCAAACGCCAGGCGTGGCAGTTCGGGCTGATCCCCGTGGCCGATCTGGGCGGTGAGATCCAGTTCGTCACCTCGCGCGAATCGCTGGCACGGGCCCTGCGATTCGTCGGGTGGCGGATGAATGAGCTGTGCACCTTCGCCATCTGCGACCTGGCCACGCTCAAGCGGGGGCTCGATGCCCACTACCCCTTCGAGGGCGTGGATATGGACATGGTCGACCGGTTGATGCAGCGTAAACCGGCGGCCTGAGGGCCGCCGCGGATGCGAAAAATCCCGCTTACAGGCCCAAAAACGACAAACGGGACCGATCGGTGTGATCGGTCCCGCGCGTTTGCAGTGTCGTGAACTAACCGGGCCAACAGCTTACCCGGTCCTGGCAAGCCGATTTCAGCGGCGTGTCGCCCGCCTGGTTGCCTTCTTGCGGGTGGCCTTTTTCTTGGTGGTCTTCTTCTTGGCGGCCTTCTTGCGAGTGGCCTTCTTCTTTGTGGCCTTTTTCTTGGTCGCTTTTTTCTTTGTGGCCTTCTTTTTCGTGGCCTTTTTCTTCGTTGCTTTTTTCTTCGTTGCTTTTTTCTTGGTGGCCTTCTTGCGCGTGGTCTTCTTGGTCGCTTTCTTCTTGGCCGCCTTTTTCTTGGTTGCCTTCTTCTTGGTGGTCTTCTTTGCAGCCTTCTTACGGGTTGCCTTTTTCTTGGTCGCTTTCTTGCGGGTGGCTTTCTTTGCCATTTCGAGTCTCCTCGTTGGTCCGAGTTGTTTCATGGTTGAGCCGATTGCTTCACGGTGAATATCGACTCACTACAAACGCTTGTCAAACGATCTGAAGAACACATCGGTGTGTTCTCCATGATTTCTTTAACAACGGCGCGATCCTTGCGCCCTTGTTGATCGATACAGCATACCGCAGATGCGCGCGCATTGCACGCAAACATCCTCATCTGTTCGATGCGTACCCCGATCATGCGCGGCGCGGTGGCGCTGTTACGGCGCACGATGAGCATCGATTCATTGCGCTGAATCGGAATGATCAGTGGCGCGCACAGCAATACCACAGCGCATAACTCCCGCTGCGGTGCGCGCCGAAGATCGCGATCCCATCGCGTGCTGCGCGCGGCTGTGCACCTGGTGGCGAGCGTGTCATCACGGGCGATATGCGTGCATCGTGCTCTTCACCGGCGAAGTTGCGTCAGAAGGCACTTCGCAACCACTTCGCGACAGTTCGCAGCAGTATCGCGCCGCTTTCGTGCGCGTTCGCTCGCATTTCTTTTTCATCACTCGCCCGGTTTTTGCTCGATCCCGGGCAAACAATCACGCGCCCGGCGCGTTTGAACGCGTCCGCAATGATGCGTATCAAGAGACGCACGGCATCCAAGGAGCCAGCATGACCACCGCGACCACCAGCATCAGAACACACACATTCGACAACGGGCTCACCCTCGTCACCGAGCGGATGAGCGGCGTGCAATCCGCGGCGATCCGATGGCTGATACCCGCCGGCGCTGTTTTTGAAGATATCCACAATTTGGGAACCTCGGCCGTCTGCGCCGAGATGCTGATGCGCGGAGCCGGTGATCTGGACTCCAAGCAGCAGGCCGACGCCTTCGCCCGGGCGGGTGCCCTGCGCGATGCGGGAAACTCGATCCGGTACATGCAACTGAGTGCTTCGATGATCGGGCACCGCATCGATGAAGCGATCCCGCTGCTGAGCGATATGGTCCGCCGCCCGAGGATGACCGCCGAGGCGTTCGCCCCGGCCCGGGAGCTGGCGTTGCAGTCCATCGCGGCGCGGGCCGACGATCCCCAGCAGCGCACCGCGCTGGCCGCCCGCGAGCGGCACCTCCCGCCGCCGTACAACCGCAACACATTGGGCACGGTCCAGGGCGTCACGGACCTCGCGCACGAGTCGCTGTGCGGCTGGTGGGAGCAGCACGCACGCCCCGAGGGATCGGTGATCTCCGTCGCCGGCGACATCGATCACGATGCGCTCGTAGAACAGTTTGGCTCGGTAAATACAGACTGGAACGGCCGCATCGAGCAGCCAACACCACAGACACAACCGCCTCGCGGCTACGGACACATCGAGGAGGACTCCAGCCAGGTGCAGGTGCTGATCGTCCACGATGCGCCCCCCGAGGGGCACTCGGACACGATGCTTGAGAAGCTCACCATCTCGGTGCTCTCGGGCGGCATGTCCGGGCGGCTCTTCACCGAGGTGCGCGAGAAGCGGGGGCTCTGCTACGCCGTCTCGAGCAGCTACCGTTCCGACAAGGACCGCGGCGTGGTCTCCAACTATGTGGGCACCACCCCCGAGCGCGCCCAGGAGTCGCTCGATGTGCTCATGAGCGAGCTGATGCGCATCAACGCCGGCGATGTCACCGCCGAGGAACTCAAGCGTGCCAGGACCGGCCTCAAGAGCCGGCTGATCTTCTCAGGTGAGTCCACCGGCGCCCGGGCGGGGGCGATCGGGGCGGACCTGCTGAACCTGGGCCGCGCCCGCACGCTCGAAGAGATCATCGAAAAGCTCGACGCGATCACCCTCGATGAACTCAACGCCTACCTCCGCCGCCGCGATTTCGGCACGATCACCACCCAGACCCTCGGCCCCAGCACGCTGGTCCCGCCCGCAGGGGCCTGAGCGTTGAGGCCATCAACCCATGCGTCAGAGCGGGCCGGACTTTGGTGTCCGGGGGCTCTTTGTGACGATACCCTTGTATGGTGAAAACGCCCGGAACTACGGACATCTCGCACGCCGGCGACCCCGCCCAGCGCCGCCAACGCCTGGTGCGGGAGCTGGGCACCGATCGGCCCTTCATGCTCGGGATCGGCGGCTGTGGTATGTCCGCCCTCGCCCGGCTCATGACCGATGCCGGCCTTTCGATCGCAGGCTGCGATTCCACGCCCTCGCCGGTGACAGACGCCCTGCTCAGCGCGGGCGTCGAAGTCGGGTTTGATGAGCACGCCACCATTTTGCCGCCCGAGACCCAGGCCGTCATCGCTTCCGCGGCCATCAAGCCCGACCACCCCATGATGGTCGAGGCCAACCGGCGCGGTCTGAGCGTCATCTCCTATCCCGAGGCCCTGGGCATCTGCATGCGCGGGTGTACCGGGATCGCCATCGCCGGCACCCACGGCAAATCGACCACCACCGCCATGCTCGGATGCGCCCTCACCGATGCGCGGCTCGACCCGTCGGTGATCGTCGGGGCCACCTGCGCCCAGCTCGCCCACGGCTGCCTGGCCGGCAACCAGACCCCGGTGGGCTACCGCGTGGGCGGAGACACCATCCCCAGCGGCGATCGGGCCAACCAGCCGGGCATCCTGCTGGCCGAGGCCTGCGAGTTCAACCGCTCTTTCCATCACCTGCGGCCCACCATCGCCTCCATCGCCTCCATCGAGGCCGATCACCTGGATATCTACGGCTCGCTGGACGCCGTGATCGAGGCCTTCGCCGGCTTTGCCAGACTCATCGCCCCCGAGTCCGCTGGCGGCAAGCTCATCATCTCACACGACGGCGCCCACCGGCGCGAGGTCACCGCAGGCCTGCAGTGCGCGGTCGAGACCATCGGCTTCAACCCCGCCGCGGACTGGGTGGTTGGCTATGACCCGAGCACCTGCGAGGTTACGGTCACCGACCCCGCCGGGCAGAGCCACGGATGGGTCCTCTCTATGCCCGGTGAGCACAACGCCTTCAACTCCGCCGTGGCCTTCGCGCTGGGCCGGTCCGTCGGGGCCGACGCGGAACTGCTTACCCGGTCGCTGGGGGCGTTCACCGGGCTCGACCGCCGCCTGCAACTGCTGGGAGAGCGGAACGGCGTGCGTGTGTACGACGATTATGGCCACCATCCCACCGAGATCGACGCCACCCTTCGCGCGCTGGCCCAGCGGGAACGGCCCCGAGAGAACGGCGGGCGGCTGATATGCGTGTTCCAGCCCCACCAGCACTCGCGTACCCGATTCTTCCTTGAAGAGTTCGCCACCAGCTTCGAGCACGCCGACATCGTGATTGTGCCCCACATCTACTTTGTCCGCGACTCGGAGATCGAGAAACACCGGGTGAGCAGCGCCGACCTGGTGGATCGCCTGCGCGACAAGGGCGTGCGGGCCATGCACCTCTACCCATTCGAGGCCATCATCGAACAACTGGAAAACCTCTGCCGCCCGGGCGATCTGCTGGTGGTGATGGGGGCCGGTCCGGTCTGGAAGATCGGGCGGGGATACCTGGCGGGAGCCCAAGCGTGAGCACCACCACCGACCACCTCAAAATCGAGCACGACGCCCCGATCCCCACCTGGTTCCACATCGGCGGCGGCGCGCGCCGCCTGGCCCGCCCGGAATCGGCCGTCGAACTCATCGCGTGCCTGGAAATCGACGACGAGTTCAAGGTCCTCGGCGAGGGCGCCAACCTTCTCGTCGATGATGATGGCGTTTCCAACCTCGTGGTCTCGCTCCAGACCGACGGCTTTCGCAGATCTGAACTCGACCCCGCGACGGGCATCGTCCGCGCCGGGGCCGGCGTGTCGCTGCCCGGGCTCATCAGCCGCTGCGTACGCGACGGGCTGGGCGGGCTCGAGGCGCTCTCGGGCATCCCCGCGACGCTCGGCGGGGCCGCGATCATGAACGCCGGGGGAAGCTTCGGCTCGCTCTCGGATTTCGTGCTCGCCGTCCACGCGGTTGATCGAGTCGGCAGAGAGCACACTTTCGAGCGTTCGCAGATCGATTTCAACTATCGCCAATCGCACCTCAATCACCTGATCGTGACGGAGGTCGTCCTGCAACTCACGCCCGGCGATCCGACCGATTTCCGCCGGCGTCGGGCCGAATGCATGGAATACAAGTCCAAATCCCAGCCGCTGAGCGACAAATCGGCCGGCTGTGTGTTCAAGAACCCGACACTGCTCGAGCCGATCGAGGGCATCGGCGGTGCGTCCGAGCGGGTCGGCGCGGGCCTGCTCATCGACCGCGCCGGTTGCAAGGGCATGAGCGTGGGCGGGGCGAGCGTCTCCACGCTGCACGCCAACTTCATTACCACTACTAAAGACGCCCGTGCCCGCGATGTCATCGATCTGATCGAACAGGTCCGCCAGAGGGTGGAATCGGTCTACGGCGTCACCCTGCACAACGAGGTGGTCATCTGGAGCGATCAGCCCCAGGGAGCGACCCATTGACCCGGGTGCTTGTCCTCGGCGGCGGGCCCGATGCCGAGCGCGAGGTCTCCATCGCCAGCGCGACCGCTATTGAGATCGCCTGCCGCGAGGCCGGTCTTGACACACGGCTGGAGATCATCGGTACGCCAGACCAGGGCGAGGTCGATCGGTGGGATGCCGATGTCATCTTTCCCGCCCTCCACGGCCGTTTCGGCGAGGGCGGGACCCTGCAGAAGATGCTCGAGAACGCGGGCAAGGCGTTCATCGGCTCGCGTTCGCAGGCGGCCAAGCTGGCCATGGACAAGATGGGAACCAAGCTCATCGCCTCACGCTTCGGCATCCCCACGCCCGCGGCGGTCATCCTCGACCCCGCCGATGTCCGCAACCCTGCCCTGTCCTTCTGCCCGCTGCAGATGCCGGTGGTCATCAAGCCGGTCGCCGAGGGCTCCAGCGTGGGGCTGCATATCTGCAGGGATGAGTCCCAGTGGCGCGATGCGCTCGATGCGATCCGCGAGGACCTCGACGCGGGCCCCGAGCGGGTGTACATGGTCGAGCGGATGGTCGCCGGGCGGGAACTGACCGTGTCGGTGCTCTGCGACGCCGCCGCCGAGCTTATCGCCCTGCCGATCGTGGAGATCGCCCCCAAAGACGGGGTGTACGACTTCCGGGCCAAATACCAGCGCAGCGACACCCGCTACACCGTCAACCCGGATCTGCCCGATGAGATCGGTGCCGGCATCCAGGAACACGCCCTGCTGCTGTGCGTGGCACTTGGTGTGCGGCACCTTGCCCGCGTGGACTTCCTTTATTCCGAGGATGGGCACTGGGCGCTCCTGGAAGCCAACACGATGCCGGGATTCACCGCCACCTCCCTGCTACCCATGGCCGCGGCAGCGCACGGGCTGCCCATGCCCGCCCTCTGCGCCCACCTCGTCAACGCCGCTGTCCGCGAACATCGCACAGCCCTGAGCACCTGACCAGCGATCCCCGAACCGATTTCTCAGCCCCGCAGATAAATTGGAACCGACATGGCACGAAAGATAACCAGTTAGATGAAGGC
>JBBDKK010000016.1:0-7861 GCA_040879395.1 Phycisphaerales bacterium | reverse complement strand
ACCACCACTACGCCAACACCCCCCACCTGCACCCCCAAGGCACCCTCCAAACCTGCCTCAACCACATCACTCCCGCATCCTGTTAGGACGGTCTTCAAGCCCGTCACTCCCCCCATTCCCCTTCTGCCTCCCCCTCTGTGTGCTCTGTGTGCTCTGTGGTGAAATCTTCACCCGAACCCCGCTCAGAACTGCTTACGCATCCGAGCAGTCGGCAGCCCGAGCTGGTCGCGGTACTTGGCGACCGTCCGCCGCGCGATCTCGATCCCACGATCCTTGAGCAGCTTGACGATCGCCTCGTCCGAGTAGGGCTTGCCCTTGTCCTCGCCCTCCACCAGCTCCTCGATCGCCGCCTTCACCGCGTTGGACGAAACATCCTCCCCGCTGTCGGTCGCCAGACCGCCGGAAAAGAATCCACGCAGCGCCACAACGCCCCGCGGCGTCATGATGTATTTCTCCGAAACCGCACGCGACACCGTCGCAACATGAATCCCCAGCCGGTCGGCGATCGTCTTCATCGGCAGCGGCTTGAGCGCCTCGGGGCCGTAATCAAAGTACTCGCGCTGCTCATCAACAACCGCGTTGATCACACGCAGCAGCGTGTGCCGCCGCTGCCCGACGGCGTCGATCAACCACTGCGCGTTGGAGAGATTCTTCTTTAGGAAGGTCCGGTCCTGCTTGGGAACCCCCTTGTCCGCCGACATCCGCGCGTACTCCTGGTTGATCCGCACATCCGGCAGCCGCCCATCGCTCAGATACGCGTAATAGCGGTCCTCCTCCTCGTCATACTCTACCACGCCGTCGGGCATGACCGCCCCCGGCGATTCATCCACCAGCCGCCGCGCCGGAGAAAGACTCAACCGCCGCAGAATATCGAGCCCCGCGTTGATCTGATCGAGATCGAACCCCGATCGCGCGGCCACCTTGGGCAACCGATTCTTCATCAGGTCCTCGAAGAACTCGGCCACCAACCGCCGCGCAATCTCGAGGGCCGCCGGGTCCACCGTGATCGTGTCATCCCTCCGCTCGCTGAGCCGGTCCCCGAGCATGTCGATCTGGATCAGCAGACACTCCCGCGCATCGCGCGCCCCCACGCCGCTGGGCTCAAGCAGCAACTGCACCGCCTGCAGCGCCAGCTCCCAGTCCGCCTCGGTCGGCGAAAGTTCCTTGATCGGCTGGGGCGCGTGGTCCGCGATTTCCTCGAAATCCGTCCGCAGATACCCGTCCTCGTCGAGGGTGTTGATGATCACCTCGCCCAGCGCCCGAACCCGCGGCCCGACATCGGTCAGCGACCACTGGTCGAGGAGCTGGTCGGTCAGCGAGGCGCTGCGGGCCGGGGCCGCCGCCATCGCGTCGATCTTCGCGTCCCGCTCGCCGCTGTTCCGCGTCCGGGTCCGCGGCAGATCGTCGTAGTCCTGGCCCGAGCGCGTGTCGGTGCGCGAATCGGCATAGGTATTTTCCGCCGCGTCCGGGTTGGCATCCGTGTAATCATCCAGCCGCGCAAAGTCGCTGGCGCTTTCGGGATCAATCCGCAGCTCCTGATCCGCCGACGACCCGCCCTCATCGCCCCCCCGCTCGCCATCGGCCATCGTCGCCGGCTCGATCTCGGCGACCTCCAGCGTCGGGTTGGACTCAAGCTCCTGCTCGATCCGCTCGCGCAGCTCCGCCAGCGGCATCTGCAGGATCTCCATGGACTGGATCATCCGCGGCGCCAGCTTCATCTGCTGACCGAGCTTCATCTGTTGGGAAGTGGTAAAACGCATATTCGCTTCAAGCCCCGCCCGGCCCACAAGGCCGCGGGATCGACCGTTGTCCATTCATCCAATACATCGGCCCCGCGGACGCCCCAACGACTCAAAAGGCCCATGTTTTCGGCGATCCCGCCCGGTCATCCCGCAGGGTCCATCGACTGGCGACCGAGAATCGCGTCCGCCAGCACCGCCTTGTTCGCGTACTCCAGCGACCCCCCGCTCGGCAGCCCCCGCGCCAGGCGGCTGACCTTCACACCGCTCCGCGCCAACTCCGAGGCGAGGTACAGTGCCGTCCCGTCGCCCTCGACCGTGGGGTTGAGCCCCAGGACCACTTCCTCGATCGCCACCGCCTCGCCGCCAGGCGAAACCGATGCGCCCTTGAGGCGCTTGATCAACTGCCCGATGGTCAGGTCCTCGGGGCCCACACCGTCCAGCGGCGACAAGCGCCCCATCAGCACATGGTACAGCCCGCGGTACATCCCGGTCTGCTCCAGCGCGATCAGGTCCTTGGGCTGCTCGACCACCAGCACCCGCGTCCGGTCGCGGCCCGGGTCGGCGCAGATCGGGCACAGCTCGCCATCGCACAGGTTGTAGCACACGCGGCAGTGCCGGACCGACTTCTTCACCGCCGCGATCGCCGACGACAACGCCATCGCCGATGCGGAATCACTCTTGAGCACATGGAACGCCAGCCGCTCGGCCGAGCGCGACCCGATCCCCGGCAGCTTGGAAAGCTGCTCGATCAACTCGCGCACCGGCGCGGGGTACGCGCTGCTCGTGCCGCCCCCGGCAGGGGCGCCCGAACGGGCGTTTGGCTGGCTGCTTGTCCTGTCTCGGGGGTCGCTCATCGGATGGATTCTATTCGTGCCGCGCATGAACGCGTTTTCATTGTGCATAACCGGTGGATGTCTGATCAACGATCGTTGACCAATCACCCTCCCAAATCCCGGCCCGGTTTACCCATCTTACCAAGCCGGGGACAACCACCCACCCATGAGTTGGCAAACTCTGGCCACGGCGAGCCCGGCGAGCAAAGACTTGGTTCAAATGCCCGAAACCGCGGGCAAACCGGTTGCAACGCCAGCGCGAATTCAGTAATCTCGTGACACACACCGGCGGCAGCTTTGGGGCTCTTTTGTGGAGAGAGGTAGGTCCCAGAGCTGCTGTCCTTTTTGGGGCAGCTCCGGGACAGTGCCTTTACAGCTTACCGCGTCCCCGCCAGTTTCCGCACGGTGAAATCGAAGTTGCGGACCATGGCGGTGAGGACGGCGTAGACGACGGCGGAGTAGATGCCCGCGCTGACGACCGCTCCGATGGCCATGGCGATGCGGGCGGTTCTGAGGCCTTCGGCGCCCTGGTTGACGGTGCCGTCGAGGCGGGTGACCGGCGAGACCATGGCGTCGAGCAGCGAGGCCGGGGAGAGGGCGGTGAGGGCGGGGCCGATGACGGGCATGTCCGCGCCCGATGCCCAGCCGCAGAGGCCGAGGATGCCCGAGACGATGAAGACGATGGCGACTGTGGTGACGACGGAGCCGAGGGTGCCGCGGGCTTTGAGGGATGAGTTGAGGCCGATCATGACGCAGAAGGCGATGAAGGGGATGATCATGATGGCGACGATGAGGCCGGCTTCGGGGATGACGACGGGGACCTGGACCGATGCGCTGGTGCCGGGGATGGCGTGGGTGTAGGCGGCCAGTTCGCCTTTTCCCAGTCCGCCGACGAGGGCGTAGAGGCCGGCGAGGCCGATGGTGAAGACGGGGACGGCCAGCAGAGGGAGGAGGTAGGCCACGAGGCCGCGGAGTTTGCCCGAGAGGTACATCCGCGGCGTGATGGGGGTTGTGAGGATGAGGTCGAGCGTTCCGTCCTCGCGTTCGCCGGCGACGGCGGTGGCGGCCATGTTGACGGCGACGAGGGCGATGAGGAAGACCTCGGTGAACACCAGCGATTTGATGATGAACTGGAAATCGTTCATGCTCAGCGCGGCGGTGTGGTAGAGGACCACGACCACGACGGCGGCGATCAGGCCCAGGGAGACGAAGGACCAGCGGGCGATCATGCGGCCAAGGGTGGCGTTGCGGGCGGCGGCCTCGCGCCAGGCGATGGGGTTGGACCAGACGGTGCGGGGCGGGCGGAACTCGGTGTCGGCGGCTCCGAGTTTGAATAGTCGGCGGTACCAGGGGATGCCCGATGCGCCCTGGGCGACCTGGCGGATGCCGCCGGAGCGGACGGTGAGTGTGGAGACGCCGACGAGGATGATTGAGATGAGGATGGAGATGGTGCTCCACGCTGCGGCGGGGGTGGCGAGCATGAAGCCGCGGAGGCCGGTGAATGCGCCGATGTCGGCGGCGGGGTAGCTGGTGGGCGAGAGCAGTGAGCGGATGGCGAGGAACGGGTTGAGGGCGGTGACCCATGTGACGCCGTTGCCGCCGATTCCCACGCCGAGGCCGCGGGATCGGAGCCACGCGTCGAGTGCGATGGTGACGGCGATGTATGTGACGACGGAGACATAGAAGGTGAAGACGGCGCGCTGGCCGACGAGGCGGGACACGGAGAGTGCGATGGCGATGGCCCCGACGAGGATGGCGGCGCCGGCGGAGACAATGTAGGAGGCGATGATTGATTTTCCCGGCACGCCGCCGAAGAACTGGGTGAGGGCGAAGAGCGGGAGGGATGCGAAGAGGAGGGCGAGGACGAAGAAGAGGCGTCCGACGAGGTTGCCCAGGACGATCTCGAGCTTGGACATGGGGGTTGTGAGGATGATGTCCCAGGTTTTGGGGTTTGCTTCCTGGGCGATGGCGCCGGCCATGAAGACGGGGGCGAGGATGCAGATGAGGGCGACCTGGAGGTAGGCGATCCACGCGAAGCTGGTCGCGCCGGCGGAGGCGAGTTCGCGATATGAGACCGCGCCGCCGGGGGTGTTGCCGAGCATGGCCCAGAGGAGGACGAGGATCAGGACGGCGAGGTAGGCGCTGCGGACATAGAGGTGCTTTGTTCGGCGTGATGCGTTCTGGACCAGGCGCACGGCGATGGGGTTGGCGGGGCCGAGTCGCAGGAGCCAGCGGAGGAATACGGGCATTGGGGAGTTTAGCGGGTTAGGCGGGGTGAGGTTGCAGGGGTGGGGTTAGGCAACAGCCATCAGGGATTGGTGACACTCATCCTGATGGGATGGTTGTTACCGGTTCGAGAGTTCGAGCGAAATCAGGACAAACAGGATGATCATGGCGAACACAACGGTGACCAGCAGGGTTGGCAGATGGAGAACCTGCGGCCATGTTAACTCGCCACGCTCGCCGATGGGATTCACCTTGCGGCCAATCCATCCCGACATTTCGGCAAACAGGTACGAGCCGATGATCAGGCCTGCTATAACCGCCAGGGCATCGAGATTGCCTTGTCCGAGCGCAGCCGCGCCTGTTCCGGGGCAATACGCCGAGAGCGCGAAGCCGATGCCGAAGATGATCCCGCCGAGGGAGTTGGCGAGATATCGGGTCGGCTTGAGATGAAGTTTCACCAACCCGGCCCGCTGCAGCACAAAGATACCGATCATGCCGACGAGAATCGCGGAGAGCATGACTTTGATGACGGTGAAGTCGCGTAAGAGCAGCACGCCGATCAAGACATGATATTTCGCGACGCCGCCCTTCTGAAGCAGGAACCCGAAGACGATGCCGAACAAAAGTCCCCACAGCAGTTGCCGGGCTTTGTTCTTATCTGTGAGCGGCGGCATGTCTTCCAGGGCTTCACTCATGGATTCTCCCCGAGCGGCTTTGGCGGCCTAAGTGTTGAAGAGCAGCATCGCGGTGATCACACCGCCAGCAAAGAAGCCGACGAGCGAGATCCAGGAAGACACTGAGAGCTGCATCGATCCGCTGATCCCGTGACCGCTCGTGCAACCGCCCGCGAGTCTCGCGCCGAATGCCATCAGTGCCCCGCCGAGGCAGGCGACGATCAGCCGGGGGGCGATCTCATCGCCGAAGCGTTCCGTCCACATGGGTGGAACCGCTCGGACAAGCAGCTCGTTGCCGGTCCACGCCGCCAAGACGGCGCCGATGATGACCCCGATCACGAGCATCACTCCCCAATCGATCTTCGGTTTGTTGTCCTGAAAGTACTTGAGGGACATCGTGTGGCGCGGCGCGACCGCCTTGCCGATCATGCCGGAAACACGCGCGTAGGCCGTCGATGCCCCTATGGGTTTGTTCGAGAACAGAAAGGTAAACCACGAGAGGACCCCGATCAGGGCACCCACAAGGTACGGTGACCAGGATGCGCCCGTCTGCTCCGGGTCGGTAGTTACCGCCAGCAGGATCCATGTTGAGCCGCTCATTCTTCTTCCTTCACAATGGGCAGGCCGGCTTTGGTCCACGCCTTCCAGCTTCCGGGTACGCTGCGGACATCAGTGAGGCCGTGTGCCTGAAGCCAGCTCGCCGCCAGGCTGGCGCGGTAGCCGCTGTCGCAGTAGACGGCGACAGGCCCGTTCTTCTCCGGGTGATTCTTCGCATCCCGCAACTCAGGAAGGAACACATGGCGCGCGCCCGGGATGTGCCCGTCGTTCCATTCGTCAGGAGAACGCACATCAAGACGCAAAACATCTTCATCCTTCTGCAGCTCGTGAACCGGTATCTGACGAAGGAGTTGGAGTGGTAAGCCCGCGTTGCTCCATGCCGACATGCCTCCGGCCAGGTACCCTCCAAACCTGGTGTACCCGGTGCGGATAAACAGCGTGACGACTTCCTTGAGTATTTCATCACTCTCGAGAACCAGATAGATCGGCACATCCGGATCGAGCATCCACCCCGCCCAGAGCGACAGTTCGGCCCGGTAGGCGCCCAGATTCAGCGCACCGGGGATATGCGCCCCGCCGAAAGCGAGCATGGATCGGGTGTCGATCAGAACATACTTGCCCGAAGCGATTGCCTCGCCGAAAGCGTTTGGTGGCATCGCCGGCACCGGGGGGAGCCGGCCGATGACCGGAGCGCCCGCGGCGTTCACCTTTTTCATGTGCGGGTAATAGGTGGGTGTCGGCGGCGCGGTCGACAACACATACTCTCTGAAAGTCTCGGGGTCTTTGTGCTTGAGGAATGCGTTGCCCTGCCGTTCATGGCCGATGGTGCTTGAGAGCCGATCGCCGATGTCCGCCCCGCATGCCGAGCCGTGGCCGTGGCCTGGATAGATGATCACCCCGTCGTCAAAGCCCATGTAAAAATCGAAGAGCGTTTGATGCAACTGCTTGACCAGGGTGTCGGTCTCTTTATCGCCGAGCAGATCGGGCCGACCCGCCGAGTTGACGAAGAGCGAATCGCCCGTGAAAACAGCGAAGGGCGCTTCGGGCTTGCCTTTCTCTGACGCGACATAGGACATGTGCTCGGGTGTGTGCCCGGGCGTGTGCCGGGCTGTCAGGATTGTCTGGCCGAACTCGAAGCCGTCTCGGTCATGCACCGGCTTGTATTTAAAGCCGTATTTCGCTCCGCCTTCCGCGCTGACAAACTTCTGCGCCGACCCGCCCAGCCGGTCGACGAGTTCATGGATGCCGCTCACAAAGTCGGCATGGATGTGTGTCTCGAAGACATGGGTGATGCTCAGGCCATATTCGCGCGCAAGGCGGAGGTAGATGTCGACATCCGGGCGGGGGTCGATGACGGCGGCCGTGCCGGTGCTATCGTCCCCGATCAGATAGGAGATCTGGGCGATGCCCTCGGTGAGAATCTGTTCCAGGCGGAGTGCCATGTTCATCTCCAGGGCCATGGCCGCTGACCGTTGACCGTTGGGCCCCGAGGGTCAATGGTCACGATCGGGCCAAAGCACGGCACCACCCTACCACGGGCGGCGAGTCTCCGCAATCGTTATTCCCGGGGATGAGTGGATTAGGGCGTGGGAAGAGATTTCGATGCCTGCATCGCCCGCGGCGTCGGTCGTGCCCGTGAAAAATTGACCCACCCCCCGATTAGGGCAGTTATTGCGGACAAAAAAGGGTGGATATTCGTAAGCTACTGATTTTTGATTGAGCTTATACCTACTGGCCGGTATATTCATCTATGTTGCGGTGAATCCGTGGCATGGTCCGCTGTTCGGAATACTGAATGCCTGTTTGGATTACCGAATGGTCATTTGAA
>JBBDKK010000015.1:0-7866 GCA_040879395.1 Phycisphaerales bacterium | reverse complement strand
CCCGGCGTGTGAGGTCGTTGGAGAGCATCACCTGGAGGTCGCGGAGCTTGGCGATGAAGGGCTCGTAGGCGGCGCGCAGCTCGTCGAGTTCATCGCCGACATCGGCGACCGCTTCCTCGAAGTCAGCGCGGCGATTCTCGGAGATCTCGGTGGCCCGCTCGCCAGAGAGTTGGGCGGTTTCACTGCGCCAGAGCGTGGCGTGCTCGGCGGCCTGGGCTTCCATGGCGATGCGGCGTTCGCGGATGCGTTCGGAGGTATTTTCGATATCCTTCACGCTCCGGCGAAAATCGCGGTTGGCTCGATCGAGGTCCTCGGCATCGTCCATCGCGTCCATCGACGCCATGAGCGTGTTCAGGCGGTTCTCGCCCTGCTCGATCAGGTCCTCGATGCTCGCCATCGAGGAGGTGGTCGAGTCGATCCGCTGCGATCCGGTGGTGCTGCATCCGGCCAATACCAGGCCGAGCGTGATGACGGCGGTGCGTGTGAAGTTTTTGACTGTGAGCATTCCTGAGGTTCCTGTTCTCATCCTTGGGTCGGATGTTCTACTCCTGCGGGCGGCCCTGATCGTCAGGACACTGTTCCGCATGGATCAGAAGAACTATCCCCCCTGTTTATGAAGCCAGAGCGCAGCGGGGATGAAAAGCAGTTCATTCTATGATGGACGGTAATTGCAGGGATGAGGGACTGGCCACTGGCCACTACGGGAGTCAGATCGGGCTTGGGTGGGACTGGGGGAAGACCTGCTCAGGCTGCGCTTGAGCAGGGCACCGGGGCAAATGCGTATTCCGCCCCAAAACGGGCGAAACGACGCCCAGCGAAGGACGCCGTTTCGCGATGTTAACGGAGCAGGGGGGATTCGAACCCCCGTCGACCCGAAGGCCGAACCGGATTTCGAATCCGGCGCATTCAACCGCTCTGCCACCGCTCCGAGGGGTGTGTCCGAGTATAAGCGGTGTGGAGCAAAAAGTCATCCTTCTGCCCTCCCGCCCCCACTCCACCCCCGCTGCTCGCCGCTCGCGGGGGGATGGGGCCGGGGATTACCAGCCAAGGACCCAGGCGAAGACCAGCGGGGCGACGATGGTTGCGTCCGATTCGATCATGAAGCTGGGCGTGTCGACGGCGAGTTTCTCCCAGGTGATCTTCTCGTTGGGGACCGCGCCTGAGTAGGAACCATAACTGGTCGTCGAGTCGCTGATCTGGCAGAAGTATCCCCAGAGGGGGATGTCGAGCTGCATGTCCTGGCGCATCATGGGGACGGCGCAGATGGGGAAATCGCCGGCGATTCCGCCGCCGATCTGGAAGAAACCGATGCTGGAGTCCTTGGCGGTGTCGGTGTACCACTTGGTGAACTCCATCATGTACTCGATGCCGGATTTGACGGCCGAAGCGGACTTCACATTCCCGCCGAGGACCTCGGCGGCGAAGATATTGCCGCTGGTTGAGTCCTCCCAGCCGGGGACGACCATGGGGAGATTCTTTTCGGCGGCGGCGAGGAGCCATGAGTTCTTGGGATCGGCCTGGTATTCGTCCTTGAGGAGGCCCTCGTTGAGGATCTCGTAGAGGTACTGGTGGGGGAACTTGCGATCGCCCGAGTCCGCGGCCTTCGTCCACTTGTCAATCAGCAGCCCGCCGAGCTTGCGGAAGGCCTCTTCCTCCGGGATGCAGGTGTCGGTCACGCGGTTGAGGTGGCGTTCGAGGAGGGCCTGCTCGTCGGCGGCGGTGAGGTCACGCCATTTGGGGATGCGTTCGTAGTGGTCATGGGCGATGAGGTTGTAGACATCTTCTTCGAGGTTGGCCCCGGTGCAGGAGATGGCATGGACCTTGCCCTGGCGGATCATCTCGGCCAGTGAGCGGCCGAGTTCGGCGGTGCTCATGGCCCCGGCCATGGCCAGGAGCATCTTCCCGCCCCCGGCGAGGTGGGTTTCATAGCCCTTGGCGGCGTCGACCGTGGCCGCGGCGTTGAAGTGGCGGTAGTGCTCTTCCATGAATGCACGGATGGTCATGGGGGTCCTCCTCTGACTTGGGCTGGGCTGGGCTGGGAGCGGGATCGGGGCCGGTGATGGGTGAAAATCATACGCGGCCGCCCGAATGGGGCATCGGCGGCGCACATACAATTCGCCATGCCAAAAGCCCAGACGAAGCCACAGACACAGCCCAAGACCGCCGCCTCCCGATCCGTCGAGGCGGACAGCCCGGAAGCGACCCAGGGGTGGACGGTTTCGGACGCGGAGTCGCTATACCGGGCATCGCGGTGGGGGCAGGGGTACTTCTCGATCGCCGAGAACGGCACGCTGCACGCGCGGCCCCGGGGCGAGGGTGGGCCCTCGTTTGATCTGCACGAGATCGTGGAGGGCCTTGCCGAGCGGGGGATCAACACGCCGGTGCTGCTGCGGTTTTCCGATATTCTCAACCACCGGCTGGGGTCGATCCGCGGTGCGTTCAGCCGGGCAATCGAGGAGAACAACTACAAGGGCGATTACCTTGCCGCGTACCCGATCAAGGTGAACCAGCAGCACCAGATCGTGGAGGAGGTGGCCAGTTTCGGTCACTCGCTGGGTTTCGGGCTTGAGGTGGGGTCCAAGCCGGAGCTGCTGGCGGTGATGGCGCTTACGGTGAAGACGCCGGATCAGCTTGTGATCTGCAACGGTTTCAAGGATGCGCAGTATATTGAGGCGGTGATTCTGGCGCACAAGCTGGGGCGGAAAATCATCCCCGTCGTCGAAAACATCAAAGAACTGCGGCTGATCATCAACTTCGCCGAGAAGCACGGTGTGCGGCCGCGGATCGGCGTGCGTGTGAAGCTCTCGGCGACGGGTTCCGGTCGCTGGGGGACCTCGGTGGGGATCAAGAGCAAGTTCGGTCTCACCATCGCCGAGCTGCTTCAGGCCGTGGGCACGCTCAAGCGGCACGACATGCTCGATTGCCTGGACCTGCTGCACTGCCATTCGGGAAGCCAGCACCAGGACATCGGGACGATCAAGCGGGCGATCACCGAGCTGGTGCATGTGTTCGTGCAGCTGCGAGAGATCGGGGCCAAGCTGAGCTATCTGGACATCGGCGGGGGGTTGGGGGTCGATTATCAGGGTTCGGTTTCGGATCGCGCATCGTCGATGAACTACACGCTGGAGGAATACGCCTCGGATGTGGTTTACCGGATCGGGTCGGTGTGCGATGCCAACGAGACTTCGCATCCCACGATCGTGACCGAGTGTGGTCGGGCGATGGTGGCGTATTCGTCCGTGCTGATCTTCAACATCCTGGGTTCGACCGGGCCGCGGGATCTGGTGGACGACAGGATCACGGCCCGACCCCCGCACCCCGATGACCCGCAGCCGCTGCGTGACCTGTTCAGCTCGCTGCAGTCGCTCAACGAGCCCAAGCCGCGGCTTGTGGAGATCTACCACGACACGACGCGGGCCCGGGAGGAGGCGCTGTCGCTGTTCACGCTGGGCTACCTGAGTCTGGAGCACCGGGCGGAGTGTGAGCGGCTCTTCTGGACGATCTGCTCGCGGCTGCAGCAGGAGTGCAGGCATCTGGAGCAGGTGCCCGATCCGCTGGCGGACATCGACGACCTGATGAGCGAGACCTACTTCGCGAACTTCTCGCTGTTCCAGTCGCTGCCGGACACCTGGGCGATCGATCAGTTGTTCCCGATCATGCCCATCCATCGGCTCGGGGAGGAGCCGGGGACGCGGGCGGTGCTGGCGGATATTACTTGCGATTCGGACGGGAAGGTGGACCTGTTCATCTCCGAGCAGGGCGAGCCGGAGCAGACGCTCCCCGTTCATGACCTGCGCCTGGGCGAGCCGTACTACATGGGGGCGTTTCTGGTGGGTGCGTATCAGGAGACGCTGGGAGATCTGCACAACCTCTTCGGTGATCCGCACGCGGTGCACATCGAACTCGACGGGGACGACTGGGCGATCGCGGAGATCGTCAAGGGCGATTCGATCTCCGAGGTGCTCTCGTATGTACAGTTCGAGCCCGACAAGCTGGCCCGCGCCCTTGAGAAGGAGTGCGAGCGGGCGGTGAAGCGCAAAGACATGAGCATCCGGGAATCGCGAATCCTGACCCAGTTCTACGCTTCGGGTCTCAGCGGCTACACCTACCTCAATGTCGAGAATCATCTGACCTGATCCGGTCGATCGTTCTCGAACGAGCGGCCATGATCCCTGCCAGGAACCACGCGATGCCCGGATTCCTCGATATCCCTCACCAATACACGCATCCCGAGACCGCGCGCGTGCAGATCATCCCTGTGCCGTACGATGCGACTTCCACCTACCGCAAGGGCAGCGACCGGGGGCCCCAGGCGATTATCGATGCCTCGGCGCAGGTTGAGTGGTTCGATATCGAGACCGGCGGCGAGCATTATCAGCAGGGGATCCACACGCAGCAGCCGGTGGTCTGCAACGAGGACGACCCCGTCCATCTGGCCCCGCTGGTGCGCCAGCGTGTGGCGGCCGCGCTCGACGGGGGCAAGCTGCCGGTAGTCATCGGCGGCGAGCACTCGGTGACGATCGGGGCGGTGGAAGCCGCGGCCTCGCGGATGGGGCCGATCACCACGCTGCAGATCGATGCCCACGGCGACACCCGCGACAGCTACCACGGCTCGAAATACAACCACGCCTGCGTCATGGCCCGCGCCAAAGAACACGGCTCGATCGTCCAGGTCGGCATCCGGGCCATCGATCGGCAGGAACTCGATGGCATGGACCGGAAGCGGGTGTACTTCGCCCACGAGATCGCCCGCTGGGAACGCGGCAACGATGACTCGTGGATGGACCGCGTGATCGACCAGCTCGAAGACCATGTCTATCTCACCATCGACCTTGATGCCCTCGATCCTTCCATCCTTCCCTCGACGGGCACGCCCGAGCCCGGTGGGCTGGGGTGGTACACGGTTAACGAGCTGGTGCGACGGGTAGCCAGGAACCGCAGGATTGTGGGGTTTGATGTGGTGGAACTCTGCCCCAACGAGTCGCACCACGCGTCGGATTTCATCGCCGCCAAGCTGGTGTACCGGGTGATGTGCGAGATCCTGGCGGCGGAGAAGGCCTGAGAAACGCGCATTCTCACCCCAACGACGCCCAACGCCCGATTGTGTAGACGATGACGCTTCCACCCCCGGCCGCCCAATCGAGCTTCGCGCTGACCGACTGGGTCGTGCTGTTCGGCTATTTCGCCGTCCTGGCCGTGACCGGCGTGATCTTCTCACGGCGCAAGCCCGCGGACACGGACGACTATTTTCTCGGCTCACGCCGGATGCCGGCGTGGGCGGTGGCGGTCTCGATCGTGGCGACCTCGCTGTCGGCGGTGACCTTCATCGGCGCACCGGAGCTGGCCTACGCGGGCAATCTCACCTACCTAGCGACGAATCTGGGGATGGTGCTGGCGGCGGTAGTGATCGCGGTGCTGTTTATCCCCGCGTTCTACCGCTCGGGATCGGCATCGATCTACGAGCTGCTGGAAACCCGATTCGGTGTGCCGGCGCGTCGGGCGGCGAGCATTACCTTCATGATCGGGCGGGTGCTGGCATCGGGGGCGCGGATCTTCGCCGGGGCGATCCCCGCTTCGATCGTGCTCTTCGGGCTTGAGCGCGGCACCGAGCCGGGGAGTCTGATCACCGCGATCGGGATACTCACCGTTGTCGGGATCGTGTACACGCTGGCGGGGGGCATCAGCTCGGTAATCTGGTCGGATGTGATCCAGTTCGCGATCCTGATCGGGGCCGCGGTGTGCGCGATCGTGCTGATCCTGGGCTCGATCAACGCGCCAATAGGCGAGGTGCTCGCGGAGCTGCGCCACGGTGGGGCGGATGGGGCTTCCAAGCTCACGCTGCTGGACACCTCGTGGGATCTGACTGCATCGTTCTCCCTGCCGGCGGCCCTCATCGGGTTCACGCTGCTGGGGATCGGTTCCTACGGCACGGATCAGGACCTCGCCCAGCGGATGCTGACCTGCAGGAACGCCAGGCAGGGGGCGTGGTCGGTCATCGGGGGGATCTTGCTGGGGATCCCCAGCGTCGCGGTCTTCCTCACGGTGGGGCTGCTGCTGTGGATTGTCTTCCAGCGTCCGCACCTGACCAACCTTCCCCAGGTGGAACAACCCGGGATGACGGTGACGGTGTTCCTGCACTACATCCTGACGCAGATACCCCCGGGCGTGCGCGGGCTGATGATGGCCGGGCTCTTTGCGGCTGGGCTCTCGAGTCTCAACAGCGCGATCAACTCGATGAGCGCGGCCTTCATCAGTGACCTGTACCGCCCGATCATGACCAACCGGGTGCCCATCGCCAAGAGCGAGCGGCACTATGTGGTCGTGGGACGCTGCGCGGTGGTGGGCTGGGGGCTGATACTGGGACTCTTCGCGAGCCTGTGCATCTTCTGGAAGCGGTCGAACAACGACACACTGATCGACTTCGCACTGGGCGTGATGGCCTTCGCATACGCGGGGCTGGTGGGCGTGTTCCTGACCGCGCTGCTCACCAAGAGGGGCTCGTCGGCGTCGGTGATCGCCGCGTTGGGGGTCGGGTTCGCGTGGATGCTGATCACCCAACCGTTCCTCTACAACCAAATCCCGGTGGTGCATACCCCATGGTTGGACGATTTCTACGCCATCCATTACACATGGAAGCTGACGATCGGTGTGATGCTGTCGTTCACCACCTGCGTGGTGGGCAACCGGAATCAGCTTTCAACCGAGGTCAATCGCGCCGCCCCCGATGCGGCGTGATGGAGTGAATCCCCGAACTCCAGCCGCCAGCCGGGACGGGCAAGGGTGGTCAGGCTGGCGGAAACCGCTTCGTACAGTTCTTGGCTCCGACCCCGCAGTGTGATGCCCACGCCGCCCATCATCACGACCGTGTCCGGCGTGTAAATCGCGTGCACGATCCGCAATCCCCGCACGATGGCGAGCATGAACGGATCCTCTATAGATAGTTTGGCGATCCGCTCGGCGATGGCTTCGTGTCTTCCGTCCCCGAATCGCCGCCTCAGCGCCCCCAGCCCGATATACGACTCAAGGGTGTTGCTCGCACCGTCGGGGCCGATGGTGTCGTGTGTGCCCAGGCGCCCGACATCGGTCATGCCCAGATGGCCGATGCCGCGCTGCCCGATGCCCACCGGGCGGCCGTCATCGAGCACGCACAGGCCCACGCCGGTGCCGATGGCGACGGCGGCGAGCCGGCCGCGGCCTCCGTGCCCGCAGATCCAGTCATGGGCCGCGGCGTATGCATCGCTGACGACACAGTGTTGTTCGGGGGTGTAACCCAGCGCATCGCCGATCAGCTCGGAGAAAAGCCAGCCGTTGAGGCACGGGAGATTGACCGAGACCTCGATCGCGTCACCGCCTGCGTTGTGCCGGCCGGGGAGGCACAAACCCACCGCAATGATCGGCTCCATCGGACCAAGGTTCTCGATCGCCGAGCGGATCGCGGTGATGAGCCGGGGTCGGTCGGGGTTGGTGTACGGCGGGCTCTGCGATGTACGGGGGGCTCCGGCATCGAGCAGGCAGGCCTTGACGCTCGAGCCGCCGATGTCGATGCCCAGGGCCGGCATCGCTCAGTTTCCGACCCGCTCGATGAACTGGGCGAGGGCATCGCGCTTGAGTTCACGGGCGCGGACGGCCTCGGTCGTGCGGCCCTGCTCGGGGTTGGCGGATTCGAAGATCGAGGAGTAAGCGAAGAGCACGAAGCGGCGCGGGTGGCCGAGGGTGACTTGAGCGAGGGTCTGGCCGCCGGAATTGTGCTTGTACGCCCCGATCCCGGGGATGACGCGCTTGCGGTCTACCACGGCGTACCACGCGCGGAGATCACTCTCGAACTGGGCATCGTTGTCGGTGTAGATCATGGGCATGACCAGATCG
>JBBDKK010000014.1:0-7915 GCA_040879395.1 Phycisphaerales bacterium | reverse complement strand
GGTTTTGAGCCCGGGGGCGAGTTGTACCCATTCGTCGTGCCCGAAATACGAGTTGGTCGCGCCGGCAGCCAGGATCAGGTAGTCGTAACCAATCGACTCGCCCCCGACGGTGACCTCTTTGTTTGTGGGGTTGATCCCCTCGATCTCGGCCAGCACCACGCGGCAGTTGGGGATGTCGCGGACGATCGAGCGGATCGAGGCGGAGATCTCTGAGGGCGAGAGCGAGGCGGTCGCCACCTGGTAGAGCAGCGGCTGGAAAACATGGTGGTTGCGTCGGTCGAACAGAACGACCTGCACATCGGCGCGGGCGAGCGCTTTGGCCGCGGCGATCCCCCCGAACCCGCCGCCGATGATCACGACGCGTTTCTGCTTGCCGTCCATGGGACCTCCCGATGTCCCCGAAGTATCATCCAACCCCTGTAATCGTCGTGCATGACCTCACGGACGCTCGGACTCCGGGGGCGGGGGGCCGTCGTGCCAGTGGTTGTGCTCGGCGAACCAGTGACGGTCGTTCTCGGCGTCGTAGGTCCACGGCTCGGGCGTCGGGAGCGAGGTGTCGAGCGGGCTGCTGCCGGGCGTTGGAGCGGGCGTTTGCTCCGCCGCAGCCGCCGCAACCGCGGCGTCCCGGTCCTCGGGTGGGGGGCCGTCGTGCCAGTGGTTGTGGTCGGCGAACCAGTGGCGGTCGTTCTCGGCGTCGTAGGTCCACGGCTCGATATCCACGATCTCCCCGGGTTCCGTAAGCGCACTCCCCACCCCGATCCGCGGCGGCGTGCCCTGGGGAGCGGTTGTATAAATCGCCAGCACTGAGAAGGCCAGCAACGCGAACACCCCGGTGAGAATGATCCCGGTCCAGGACCGCCGCCGGCCGGAACCGCCCCCCTCGTCCCACTCGTTGTGCTCGGGTGGCTTCTTTGAAGATGATCGTTTGCTGCTCACAGCGTGTCCTCTCGGGGCGGGGGTGTCGTACTGGAATAGTTGCCCATCGGATGATGATACGCGGCGTGAACGGCGAGCGGCTTATGCCCGCAATCAGGCAGCTAACAGCGGCGAGCGCCAAAGGGCCGAGTGATCTCCGGCCCTCGTCAGAGCCGCTCGCCGCGGGTTTTCTGTCGGGCCCAACCATAGCCCATGCCCAGAATTCCGACCCCGGCCAGCGGCAGGGCGAACCAGAGGGTGATCGCCGAGAACCCCGCGAGCCGGTCGTGGCCCGTGGTGTCCAGCACGAGGTACGCCGTGTAGGCGAGGTAGCCGACGAACAGGACGCCGGCCTCGAATCGCGAAATACCGAGCCCGGTGATGAGCACCGGGAGGCAGGCGATGCTCACGGCGAACATCACCGGAAGGTCAAAGGCCAAGACGCTCGCGGGCACCGGCAGCCCGCCCGGCGAAGCCACCCCGGTCACGCCGAGGATCGCCAGCACATTGAAGATGTTGCTGCCGACCACATTGCCCACGGCGATGTCGCGGTGCCCCTTGAGGGCCGCCACGACCGAGGTGGCGACCTCGGGCATCGAGGTGCCGGCCGCGACGATGGTCAAACCGATGACCAGGTCGCTCACCCCCAGCGACGCGGCGATTTCGGTGGCTCCGCGTACGAACAGGCGGGCCCCGAGCACGATGCCCACCAGACCCGCGACGAGCAGACAGAGCGTCACGAAGATCGGCTTGCCCGGCTTGGCGGTGCTCGCCTCGTCGTACTCGGCCCGCACCGCCGCCGATTCGCGCCGCGCGGACCGCACCGCGAAGAAGACATAGGCGATGATGCCCGCGAAGAGCACCCCGCCCTCGATCCGCCCGAGCCGACCATCGAGGCACATGACCCACAGCGCGCCGGCCGCCGCGATCATGATCGGCACATCGATTCGGACGAGCTTCTGGGCGACGATCAGGGGCCGGATGAGTGCGGTGAGCCCGAGGATGAAGAGCACATTGAAGATATTGCTCCCCACCGCGTTGCCCACCGCCAGGTCCGGGGTCCCGTTGGCCACCGCGCTGAGCGAAACCGCCAACTCCGGCGCGCTGGTGCCGAAGGCGACGACGGTCAGGCCGACGACCAGCGCGGAGACCCCCAGCCGGGCGGCGAGATTGGACGCCCCACGCACAAACAGCTCCGCGGCCCCGACAAGCACGACCAGCCCGATTATCAACAGCAGGTAGGAGTTCATACGCCTTCAATCCTTCAGAATAGATTACATGCCCGGGCGGCTGACGAGGTCATTCTATAAATAGGACAAGACCGCGTCCCTCGCCGTCCCCCGCGAAGGGGGCAGGAGGAACACGGTCTCGTTCAAAGCGGAGAGGGGGGGATTCGAACCCCCGAGGGTGTTACCACCCCACACGAATTCCAATCGTGCGCCTTAAACCGCTCAGCCACCTCTCCGATGGGTGTGTGCCCGGGCACCGCGGGTCCGTAGTCTAGGGTGGCAAGGGGCCTGAGAAAAGGGGTGTGGATGCGTGAGTGAACCGGCGGCGGGCGACTGAGCATGGCCGGGAACGAATGGGTATGATTCCTGTTGATCAGAAATCCTATCAGGAGTGCCCGGAATGCTCAAAGCCAACGCCTACGCCGCCCAGTCCACAACCTCGGGGCTGGCCCCGTGGGCCATCGAGCGGCGAGAACCGCGGTCGGACGATGTCGCCATCGACATCCTCTTCTGCGGCGTCTGCCACTCGGACCTGCACTTCGTCGAGAACGACTGGGGCTGGACCATCTACCCCGTTGTCCCCGGGCACGAGATCGTCGGGCGCGTGACCAGCGTCGGAAGCGATGTGACCAAGTTCAAGCAAGGCGATATCGTCGGCGTCGGGTGCCTGGTGGATTCCTGCCGCCAGTGCGAATCGTGCAACAAGGGGCTTGAGCAGTACTGCACCGGCGGAAGCGTCTTTACCTACAACGGCGAGGACAAGCACGACGGCTCCATCACCTACGGCGGCTACAGCGACAGTATCGTCGTGAGCGACCGCTTCGTCGTCCGGGTCCCCGAGGGCATGGACCCGGCCAACGCCGCCCCGATGCTCTGCGCCGGGATCACGACCTATTCGCCGCTCAAGCATGTGGGCGTCAAGAAGGGCGACCGCGTGGGTGTCGTGGGCATGGGCGGGCTGGGGCACCAGGGTGTCAAGTTTGCCAAGGCGATGGGGGCCGAGGTCATCGTGTTCACACGCTCGGACAACAAGGTCGAGGAAGCAAAGTCTCATGGCGCGTCCGAGGTGGTGGTGACGAGCAAGGACGGCGCGTTCGAGGCCATCGCCGGCTCGCTGGATTTCGTGCTCGATACCGTCCCCGTGAACCACGATTTCAACCCGTACCTGGGCTGCCTCAAGATCGACGGCACCTACATCGTCGTGGGTCAGATCACACCGATCGAGACGCCGATCGATTCGACGCAACTGATCATGGGCCGCCGTTCGCTCATCGGCTCACTCATCGGCGGGCTGCCCGAGACGCAGGAGGTCTTGGACTTCGCCGCCGAGCACGGCATCACTTGCGATATCGAGATGCTCGATATGAAGGACATCAACGAGGCCTACGAGCGGATGAAGAAGAGCGATGTGCGTTACCGGTTTGTGATTGATATAAAGACGCTGGGCTGAAAGCGGTTGCGGTGGTGTGATTTTCGTGTATCATGGCTCCCGCACAACGAACGAAACGGGAGCACAGCGATGACCACGATCACCATCCGAGACGAATCCACCGGCTTGGGACACGAGGACCGCGTCTTCACGCTCGAGATGCCCGGCGAGTCCATAACCGTCCGCGAACTGATCCGCGAGCGGGTCTACCAGGAGGTCGACGACTACAACCGCGCCATGCGCGAGCAGGCCACCGAGCCGGGCTACTACGGGCTCGTCCAGCCCGGGCCCGACGAGCAGCGCCTCAACAACCCCCGCGGCCCCAGGCGCGCCCGCCAGCTCGACTGGAAGGCCCAGTACGAGGTCGCGATCGACGCCTACGAGCACAACCGCATCATCGTCATCGTGGGCAACGAGCAGACGACGGCACTTGACCAGACGATCGAAATCTCACCATCGACGGAGGTGGTGTTTCTGCGGTTGGTGATGCTGGTGGGTGGGTGAGCTGTGGGGTTCTTGAAAACCTTGGGATTGGGCAAGCGATCTGATGCGGAGTTGTTTCTCGAATCCATCGATCAGCACAAGCTCAACTCAAATACCCCTTACGAGCCCATGCTTAAAGAATGGGTCGAGCGATGTAATCAGCTCGATAACGATACTCGGTTCGCTTTCTGCTTACTCGTGATTGAGGAACGCTTGTTGATCGAGCGGAAGCAGAAGCGTGCTTCTTCCTTTGATATGGCCGACTGGCATCGACAGGGGGTCAAGTATGACCTCGTATCAAAGAGCATTTCCAAGGTGAAGCCAAGTCCTGATCAGAGTTACGAACTCTTATTGGCTTTGAGTCAGGTGCAGGGAGATTATCGGCTCATCACCGCGTACCGGACTTTGATTCGATACATCGTAAAAGACTGGGATCAAGCGAAGAATCATCCCCAGCTTGCAATGGAGATCCCCAAACTCGCGCGAGCTTTGGGATCCCATCACGATAAAGATATGCGGAAGCTCGGGATCTATATCACGGAGCAGATCGATGGCGATGCCTTTGTACCGATCGAACCCGGCGAGGCATGGTCGGATGCGGCGCTCGACGAGCTCCGGAAGAGTGATCGGAAACAGGGCGATGCGCTCCGTCGCATTTTCCTTCACGCCTTCGGCTGCAAGGGAAGCAAACCAACCAAAAAATGGCTCAGCGAGTCCAAGCCGCTGATCGACGAACTCGGATTCGAGCACTTTGCTGATCTTCTCGCCGCTCTTTTCCCCCTCGTTGCTCAACCAAGGACGATACATGTCGTGCGACACAATTGGACCAGCCAGGCCCTCGGCGACCTGCTGATCGTGGACCAGAACGCCGATGTCCTCAAAGGCCTCTGCTGGATGGCGAGTCTCCAAGAGAACGGCGATGTAGCTCGGGCAATGGGGGATCTGGCCCTGACGACATTCAAGAAAGTTCCCGGCGTCGGGGCACGCTCTGTGAAGATCGGCAACGCCGCCGTCTACGCCTTGGGCGCGATGCCCGGACGGGCCGCCATCGGCCAACTTGCGATCCTCCGCATCAAAGTCAAGAACGCCAGCGCCCAGAAGCTCATCATCAAAGCCCTCGACACCATCGCCGAGCGTGAGGGCATCCCGCGAGACGAAATCGAAGAAATGGCCGTCCCCGCCTACGGGCTCGATGATGTCGGGCTATGCGAGGAGCAACTCGGCGAATACACAGCCCGGATCACCGTCTCCAGCGCCGGCAATACCTCGCCGTGCAAGCTCGGGTGGATCAACCCCAAAGGCAAGGCGGTCAAGTCCGTCCCCGCGGCCGTCAAAGAGAACTTCCCTGACGAACTCAAGGAACTCAAGGCCGGCGTCAAGGACATCAACAAGATGCTCCCGGTGCAGCGAGACCGGATCGACGGCCTCTTCCTCCAGCGCCGCTCGTGGCCGCTCGCCCAGTGGCGACAGCGCTACCTCGATCACCCGCTCGTGGGCACGATCGCACGGCGCATGATCTGGATCTTCACGCAGGGCGACGAGCAGGTTGCGGCCGCGTGGTTGGCCGACGATGCCAAATCGTCGGCCCACGGCCCGGGCACGCTCGCCAAGGCCGACGGGTCCGCTTTCGAACCCGCCGATGACGCCACCGTCACGCTCTGGCATCCGATCGTGGAGGAACTTGCACCGGGCGCCGACCCGGTCCGCGCCGATTTGCTCGACTGGCGTGGCTTCTACGAGACCCGGGGCATTGTCCAGCCCTTCAAGCAGGCCCACCGCGAGGTGTACCTGTTGACCGACGCCGAGCGCAACACTGAGATCTACTCCAACCGCTTCGCCGCCCATGTGCTCCGTCAGCACCAGTTCAACGCCCTGTGCGCGGCCCGGTTCTGGAAGAACCAGCTCCGCATCATGGCCGACATGGAATGCCACGCCCCGCGGCGCGACCTGCAGGCGTGGGGGCTGCGGGCCGAGTTCTGGGTCGAGGGCATCGGCGATGACTACACCGGGGAGTTCGTCGTCGAGTCCGGCGCGTACCGCTTCATCTCGACCGATCAGGTCCGCTTCTACCAGCTCGATGCCGCCCAGAACTTGGGGCATGTATGGGGCGGGCGTTATATCACCCACGGCGAGGATGTGCCCGAAAATCACCCCATCCCCCTCGAACGCATCCCGCCGATCGTGCTCAGCGAGATCCTCCGCGATGTCGATCTGTTCGTCGGCGTGGCCAGCGTCGGCAACAACCCCGAGTGGGCCGACGGCGGGCCCGAGGGGCTGTTCCGCGACTACTGGCACACCTACTCATTCGGCAATCTCTCTGGCACCGCCCAGACCCGGCGCGAGCTGCTCGGGCGGCTCGTGCCCCGTCTCAAAATCGCATCTCAGTGCGAACTGACCGAGAAGTTCCTCATCGTCCGCGGCAATGTCCGAACCTACAAGATCCACCTGGGCAGCGGCAACATCCTCATGGAGCCCAACGATGAGTACCTTTGCATCGTCCCCGGCGGCATAATGGGCGCGGGGCCGGGCAGCAACAAGGTCCGCCTGCCGTTCGAGGGTGATCGCGTGCTCGCGATCATCCTCAGCAAGGCCTTCCTGCTCGCGGACGATCACAAGATCACGGACAAGACAATCCTGACGCAGATCAAGCGGTAGATTCAGGCCCCCAGCGCCTCGCAGATCGCCCGGCAGATATCCTCCGGCTCGCTCATCCGCCCAGTCCCCGTGTGGCGGCAGGCCTGCCAGCCCACGCCCGGGCCGATCTGGCCGAAGCCGTCCTGCTTGGCCAACTCGACATTGCGCAGGTTGCTCGGCTGGTTCCACATTTGGTCGTTCATCGCCGGGGCGAGCAGCACCGGGGTCTTGGTGCGGTTGACCGCGCTGAGGATCAGGGTGACCACATCGTCCGTCCGCCCGTGGACGAGTTTGGAAAGCATGTCCATGGTGCACGGGGCCACCACCGCCGCGTCGCAGCGGTCGGCCAGCGAGATGTGCTGGGGGTCGCTGGACTCGATGTGCTCCCACGAGCTGGTGTAGACCGGGTTGCCTGAGAGTGCCTGGAAGGTGATGGGCGACACGAACTCCCTCGCCGCCGGCGTCATGGCCACCGTGACCTGCGCCCCGGCCTGGGCCAGGCGGGAGACGACGGTGCAGACCTTGTAGACCGCGATCCCGCCGCTGATGCCCACGAATATTGATTTGCCGTCGACATGTTCGCGCAGCACGGAAGGATCGAGCCACGAGGCATCCGCCGCCCGGCCCGATCCGTTGTTTTTCTGATCACTCATACGGGGGCCCGCCCTCGAATAACAGTCCGCGTCAGAGCAGGGGCTCTTCCTGGGCGGCCGGGGCCAGGTCGATGAACTCGAGCGTGATCTTGTCCTGCATGATCTCCTCGACCACGATTTCCAGATCGGTCCGCCCGTCGCGGGCTACGAGCGGGCGGGCACCGTCGAGCAGTTGCTCGAGCCGGCGCTGGATCAGCGCGGTGAGCTTGAACTTGCCACCGACCTTCTCGACGATTTCATCACTTTTCAACGCTTCGATCATCTGCTATCCTTTGTGTGTCCCATGATATCTCATGATGCCTCATCGGCCGAGACGGATCAACCGGGGGACGGGGTCCGCATCCGGATTCCACCAGCGGCTTCTCCGTGGGGCTTGGGACGAAGACAAGTATAGACCGCAGCCGGGTTTGGGACCAGCCGCGGCCCCTCGGCCCACGCCCCCTAAAACCGCCCCGCCCCCCTACCCGCCTCCCAAGAAAACAAGCGTTCCCGCCACCATGTGCACGCCGCGAGACCATTCATGCCTACCCCCCCCACCCCCGACACCCGGCCCGGGTCCGGATCCAGATTCA
>JBBDKK010000013.1:0-7984 GCA_040879395.1 Phycisphaerales bacterium | reverse complement strand
CCGTCGGGGTCCAGGTCCAGTTGCCGGGCCGCCTGGCGGACGCCCTCGACGGCGGCTTTGATCTGCAGCAGGTCCTGGCAGGTCTCCATCAGGATCGTGTCGACCCCGCCGCGGATCAGGCCCCGGGCGGCGTGGGCGTAGGAGTCCCGCAGATCGTCGTAACTGATCTGGCCGAGGGTAATGAGCTTGGTGCCTGGGCCCAGCGAACCGGCCACGAAGCGGGGCTTGTCGGGAGTGGAAAATTTCTCGGCGGCCCGGCGGGCGATCGAGGCCGCCTCGTAGGCCAGTTCCTCGGCCCGGTCGTACAAATCGAACTCGCCCAGCGTGTGGGCCGCGGCTCCGAAGGTGTTGGTCGTGACCACATCGGCCCCGGCCTGGTAGTAGGTCGAATGGATCTCTTCGACGACATCGGGCCTGGCCAGGCACAGCACATCGGGGCAGTTCTCGCAGCCTATGTAATCGGTTTCGATGTCCATGTCGTAGCCCTGCGTCATCGTGCCCATGGCCCCGTCCCAGACGAGTACCCGGTCCCGGAGCGATTCGATCAACGATGGTCGTGTGGCGTTGCTCATGCCATTACTATATCCGATTATGTGGATAAAGGAATGAAACCGGCCGGGGAAATCAAAAAACGGGCCTTTCGGCCCGGTTGATGGGTTCAAGATGACTTTGGCCGGTTACGGACAGCCAGCGCTGAACGCACCCAGGAACGATGAGACATCGAAGAAGTTCAGCACGCCGTCTCCGGTGACATCCGCCGCCTGGTCACCCCCGTTGAAGGCGGTCAGGAAGGCCGAGATGTCGAAGAAGTTCACCGATCCGTCGTTGTTGAAGTCTGCGAGACAGATGTCCGGGGCTTCACAGGTGAGTGCTTCGACCTTAATGGCGTCCACCGCGGCCTCGATCACCGAGCCGTCGCCTGCGTCTTCGGCGATGAAGCGGATACGGATCTCGTCGGTCAGGGATACGAAATCACCCACCTGGAACGAGGCGCTGAACCAGCCGCCGGAGGATTCCGCGGTGTTTGGCCCCACGATCTCCAGGTTGGTCCAGTTCGCTCCGTTGTTGTCGGATATCTGTACGGTAAAGATATCGGCTCCCGGAGCAGCACCTGTTCCGGATCCGGTATTGTCGTACCAGCGGCTGTAGGAAACAGTGGCCTGTCCCGCGCCGGATACATCGAACGCGGGCGAGGTCAGGATTGTCTCCCCGTCGTCGACATCGGTGTTGCTGCCGGGGCCGCCGTTACCTGTCAGGTAGCACGAACCCGACCCATCGGCGTCGTTGGGGGCATCGCCGCGCGAGCCGTCGCCGGCCGGCACACCGCGCTCCCAGCGCCCCGTCGCGCGGCCGAGCGCATCGCCGCTGACGCTCCATCCCATATCGGTCTCGAAGTCGTCCTCGAAGGCCGAAATGAATTCACCGACGGACGCGGAGAACGGATCGGATGCGCCGTCCTCGGGGAGCGTGATCTCGCCGCCGGTCTCGCCCTCAACGGCGATATAGAACTCGACCGTGTCGTCGCAGTTCGCTGGCGGGAGCGTCGCGGTGTAGCTCTCACCACCGTTGCTCGCCAGCGGGGTCGCGGCGAACGCATCGCCGTTGATCGACACGAACAGCTCGGCAGAGCCGGGGACGATCGTGTCTTCTCTGGGATCGATGGTGACATCGAAGGAACCGGGGACCCCGGGGTCCACCGCTTCCGGAGGATCCGCCTCGATCACGGGAACCAGGAAGGGCACATTGGTGACGAGGACGAGGGCCTCGTACCGCTGCACGCTGTTGACATTCGTCGCGCCGTTGACGATGAAGAAGTAATCTCCGGGAGTTTCGGCGTCGAACACCATCGTCTCGCTCTCGCCGAAGCCGGTTTCATTGATGCTGTCGAGGAAGATCCCGTCGGAATCGACCACGGTAATCTGCAGGTTATGAACCGAGTTATAGTCGGTCAGGCTCCCGCCGTTGCACTGGCTCGTCTGGCCGCCCTGGACATACGCGGCGGCGTCCGGCGAGACACTGAAAGTGATGCGCGAACGCTGGTTCACGCTGACCTTGAAGTAATCGCTGTCGGAGTTGTCGTCCACGCCCGCGTTCTCGACCGTGGCGATGCCGCCTATGCCCAGTGTCCCCAGGTCATTGGCCTGGGCGATGCTGTTGTCGGGCTCGTAGACATCGCCGTAGTGGCGGATGCCGTTGAGGATGTCGTCGAGCTGGGGGCCGTCGAAGTCGGTCGTAACGAACGGCTCCATCAGCTTGGTCTCCTGGATCGGGCAGACATGGAGCATGCCCAGCCCGTGGCCGTGCTCATGGGCCGCGACATTGCGCAGCCGCAGCGAGTTGCCGCCCGTGAAGTTGTAGAAGTTGTCGGCGGAGTCAAAGACCATGTCGCCGTCGTTGGGGAAGTTGTTGTACGCGAGCACGCCGCTGTTACCGTCGATCGTGATCGCGGCGATACGGACATCCCCGCGGACACCGACCACGCCGGAGGGCCCGTTGAGATTCGCCCCGTCGTCGTTGGGCTCGTAGATGTAGCTCGTCCCGGTCAGCTCGGCCCAGCGGTCGAAGACCTGATCGAAGATCGGCTGCCACTCGTCGGGCGAGCCGTAGATCCCGTTGAGCCACGAGAAGAGGTTGGAGTTGCCCTGCGGCCCGATGAGATCGGGGACGAAGGTCCCGTCGGGCACATAGGAGTAGGTGATGGTGGTGGGGTCGCCCTGCCCGAGCCCACCGCCGTCGACCGCGGTGGAACTCCACCTGCCGGTCTGTTGGAACATGATCTGGAAACGGAACTCAAGCAGCTGGTTGATGGCGTTGACATAGTCGGGATCGGTGCCGGGCGTGAAGCACAGTGCGGGCGGCTGGATGCCGGCCGTGAGCTGCTCGACCAGCCGATCGAGCATCATCCGCTGCGTGTCGGTCATCCGCTCTTCGAGTTCATCAGAAACGAGCATGTCGCGGTACTCGGCCGGGGTGATGTCCGGATCCACATGGGCGGTGATGGACCGATCGACGCCGGTGGAAAGCCGGGACAGGTCGATCGCCTCCGAACCCAGTCCGTCTGCGGCCTGGATCTTGGCACGCTCGCTCTGCGGGAGCAGGCGGATCATCCGCCCGGCGATATCTTCCATGGCGATCTGATCGGGATGCGTGATTGCGTCCGGGTAGCAGTCATCGGCCGGCACGGGTTGTGACCCGAACGCGGCACCGGAACAGGCGGTGATGGCGACGAGAAACGGCAGGGATATCTGGATGGACATTCGTGGGGCCCTTTTCTGCGAAGATGTGTATGACCAATGTGCCGCTGCATAGGACGAAAAAACAGGACCTACAGCGATTCACCGTCCGCACACGAGTCGGGTGAGGAGAACAAATCTGAACCGCCCGGGGACACGCGGGATGCGTGCACATGAGTAACCCGATCGGATAGGCCCGCACCGAGCGAGCCGGAAAATAAATCGCCGGGTTGTGCGTGCCCACGGCCGCGGGCACGCATTCACCCGCCGATGAAAACATCAGATCACGGGCATCCGTTGCTGAATGCGTTCAGGAACCCGGAGATATCAAAGAAGTCCCAGTTGCCATCATTATTGAAATCGCCGTCGGGCTGCATCCCGCTGAAAGCACTGAGGAACTGCGAGACATCAAAGAAGTCAAGATTGCCGTCCTCGTTGAGGTCCGCCGGGCATTCCACGGGGGGCAGCGGGGTGGTGAACATATTGATGAGGTACCGCTGGACATTGTTCACATTGGAACTGGCAAGCACGATGGCGTAGTAGACGCCCGGATCCTCGGCATCGTACACCAGAGTCTCGATACCGCCCGCACCGTTGCTGTCTTCGCTGGCCACGGGGGTGAACAGGTCGTCGGCGGCAAACAGATCAATCTTCAGATCCTGTATGGAGTCGTAATCGACAAGGGTGCCGTTGGTGCACGAGGTTGTCTGCGGACCCGAACGGTACTCGTCGGCATCGGGAGACAGCGCGAAGGTGATCTTGGCCCGATCCGTCAGCTCGATCTTGAAAATATCAAAGTCCGAGTCGTCGTCGATGCTGATATTGTCAAGCGACGCAAAGCCGCTGCTCCCAAAGGTTCCGAGATCGATCGCATCGTTGAAGTTGTCGGTGGGCTCGAAAGGATCCCCGTAGTGGCGGTGTCCGTTGAGAATGTCGTCGAGCTGAGGCCCGTCGAAGTTGAGCGCGATGAAGGGCTCCATGAGCTTTGAACTCGAAGAAGGACAGACATGCGCCATGCCCAGCCCGTGCCCGTGCTCGTGGGCGATCACATTCCGCAGCCGGAGTGAGTTGCCGTTTGTGTTGTTATAAAAGTTGTCGTAGGCGTCGATCGCCATATCCCCGTCGTTGGGGAAGCTGTTGTACGCCAGCACGCCGCCGTTGCCATCGAAGGGATAGTTGAACGCCGCGATGCGGACATCGCCCCGAACACCAACAAAGCCCACGGCACCGTTGAGACTCGAGCCGTCGTCATTGGTCTCCCAGATGTATGTGAGGCCGGTGAGTTCTGCCCATCGGTCAAAAACCTGATGGAACAGGTCCTGCCAGACCGCGGTGCTCCCGTATCGGCCGTCGAGCCAGGCGAACAGGGTCGAGTTGCCGGACCCGAGCCCGCCATTGGGCACAAAGGTCCCGTCGGGAACGAAGGAATAGGTGATCGTCGTGGCGTCGCCCTGATTCAGACCGCTGCCGTCAACGGCGGTTCGCGACCAGCGGTTGCCCTGCTGGAAGCGGGGGCCCCCTTCGGAAACGAACTGGTAGTCGAGAAGCTCGTTGATCAGGAACGCATAGTCCGGGTTCGCATCGGGGGAGAAGCAGAAGAACGGGAGTTCCTGGCCCTGGTCCAGCAACTGGGCCATATTGAACAACACCGCCAGTTCCTGCTCATTCAGACTGGCGCGGAGGTCATCGTTTAGGCACATCTCAAGCCACTCGGTGGCCGAAATGCCCGAGGGGATCTCCGCCTGCCGCGCCTCTCCCGGCTGGGCCCAGGACCAGGATGCCAGATCGAGCGCTTCGGCCCCTATGCCGTCCTGAGCAACAATGGCTTCCTTCTCCGCCGGCGTCAGCGAGTGAATCACGGTACGGGCGATATTTTGTAGCTCAAGCTCATTTGCGCTGGCGATGCCCACGGGCACGGCCTGTGCGGCATAGGCGCCCCCGGTCAACATGGTAATTGCGGTTGCCGTGGTCAGCAGTGAGTAATGACAGTTCATGATCAGGTTCCCTTTTCGTTTGCTCGCCTCGTCGTGAGCCGAGTGGCCGAAACCGGGCGAGAGCCCGGATATGGCCAGCAGATCCGGGCGTTGCGCGACGCCGGACACCATTTATTTTCAGACCACGAGCAACCGGTCAGAGGGCCAAAATCTTCGGCCTGGGAGCCCGGCACCTACCCGTCGTCTGCATAGTTATGAACCCGCGGAGAGACCCACGAGTGATCCGGAAACGCCAACAAACAACCCGGGCGATCGGACAACGACACGATCCTCTACGCAAAACGACCGTCCGTGGATCCATTTGTACACGATTCTGCCCGTCCCGTGGGCCAAAAAAGCAAAAATTCCCCGAAAATCGGGGGGATTCCATCGCATCTGAAATCGGATATCGGTCTCTCGACGAAACCACATGCCTGCAACCGGATTCAGCACCCGGGCGGTAGATTTCAGTGAGTCACCGATTGACCCACAGAACCCGGTCCGATAACTCGTCTCCGGTTCAGTGATTACTTCTTCTTGCCCTGGAAGTAGTTGCCGGCGAACTTCTTCTGGAACTTCTCAACCCGGCCCGCGGCGTCCACAAATGCGGATTTGCCGGTGAAGAACGGGTGCGAGCCAGACCACACATCGACCTTGAGTTCGGGAACAGTTGCCCCGACGGTCATGACGACCTCGCCGTTGTAGTAGACCTTGCAGGACGGGTACCAGGTGGGGTGGGTTTCGTTTTTCATGGGTCAATCCTCGGATTTCCCCCGGTTTCCATCCGGAGGGCGGGAAGGATAGGCGATCACGGGGGCGGGGTCAAACCGGCCAATCGCAACTGCCCGTCGCGACTCATCATACATATTTGCGAGTGGTATGGATAAAACCCGAGCAGGCTCCTACACTCTTCTTCAGCGCCGTGCACGATCAGGAGCACCGGTGCCATAACCCACTTCCGGTTGCTTGCCTCTGACGCCTTTGTGCGCACGCCTGACATTCCGGATCATTCGCGGGCTTCCCTGATAGCCCGAGACCACCCCGGAATCTGAAAAGGCCCGGCAACTGGAAAATAACACATATGAAGTTCACTGAACTGGGACTCACCGAGTCCATCGTTCGCGCGGTCGCCGACAAAGGCTACACCGATCCCACGCCCATCCAGGCCAAGGCCATCCCCGCCGCCCTCGAAGGCCGCGATGTCCTGGGCACCGCCCAGACCGGCACCGGGAAAACCTGCGCATTCGCCCTGCCCATCCTCCATCTGCTCGATGAGGACCAGAACCACAATCACAAGGCCAAGCGGAACCGCGGCCGCGGCCGTGCGCCCCGCGCACTGGTCCTCGCCCCCACCCGCGAGCTGGCCTCGCAGATATTCGACAGCTTCATCGCATACGGAAAGCACCTCAAGCTCCGCCACGCGGTCGTATTCGGCGGCGTCAACCAGCGCAAGCAGGTCGCCGCCATGCGTGAAGGCATCGATGTGCTCGTCGCAACCCCCGGCCGCCTGCACGATCTGATCCAGCAGGGCCACATCGACCTCAGCGAGATCGAGATCCTCGTGCTCGACGAGGCCGACCGCATGCTCGACATGGGCTTCATCAACGATATCCGCAAAGTCGTCTCCATGGTCCGTGAGGACCGTCAGACCCTCTTCTTCTCAGCGACCGTCTCTCGTGAGATCCGCCAGCTCGCCAACGCCCTGCTGCACGATCCCATCACCATCGAGACCACCCCCGAGGCGACCACCGTCGACACGATCACCCAGCGGATCTACATGATCGACAAGGAGAACAAGAAGGTTCTCCTCTGCCGCGTGCTCGCCGGCGAGGATGTCACCCGGGCGCTGGTCTTCTCCAAGACCAAGCACGGGGCCGACAAGATCGTCAAGGGACTCCGCGGCGAGGGCATCGAGGCCGAGGCCATCCACGGCAACAAAACCCAGAACAACCGCACCAAAGCGCTCAAGAAGTTCAAGTCAGGCGCGGTCCGCGTCCTTGTGGCCACCGATATCGCGTCGCGCGGCATCGATGTCAACGACATCACCCATGTCGTGAACTACGACATGCCGGTGGACCCCGAGACCTATGTCCACCGCATCGGCCGCACCGCCCGCGCCGGGGCAAGCGGCATCGCCCTCTCGTTCTGTGACCGCGAAGAGATCGGTAAGTACCGCGCCATCGAGAAGCGGGCCAAGCTCACCATCGAGGTCGGCACCGACCATGAGGACCTGACCTTCGAAGCACCCGCAGCCCAGCGCCACGAGCGATCGGGCGGGGGCGGCACTCGCACCCGCGGCCCCCGCCGCGAGTTCGACAACCGCGCTCCCAAGAAAGCGCCCCGCAGCAAGAACGCCAAGCGGGCCGCCCGCAAGGCCGGGCCCGCGACCGCTAAATCAGGATACCCCAAATCCGACAGCGGCGGGGCCGGACGCAAGCCCTCGGGCCCGAGGAAGAAAACCGCCACCCGTCGCGCCGGCTGATAACTCCGGACCACGCCATCTGATCACGCCACGGTGAGCCCGAGGAACCTATCCAGGTTCTTCTGGTTCTCCATGTCCATGATCAGTTCACCCAGCGCATCGCAGTTTGCCTGGCCGATGACCCCGGCCCCGAGCGCATCGAACTTGACCTTGATCTCCTCGGCCGTCATCGGGTCCCGGGCATCGCCCTTGGGCACATCGACCTGTTGGACATGCCGCGTGCCGTCCTTGAGCGTGATGGTCACCCTCGAGGGCTGAAACTCGGGGAAGCGGGCTTCGAACTCCTCGTTGGCGAC
>JBBDKK010000012.1:502-8001 GCA_040879395.1 Phycisphaerales bacterium | reverse complement strand
AGCCCGGCGGCGCAGTCTTCGCAGCAGGGCCCATCCCAGCAGGGTGAAGAGCACGACCGCGCCGGTGACGAGCAGGACGATCCAGACCCGGAACGCGTCGTCATCGCCCTCGCTGAGCCCCAGCCCGGCCAGGCCGCAGAGCGGGCCTAGGGTGTAGCCCATGCCGATCATGGCCTCGTGCTTGCCGCCGGCATCGACCTGAGCATCGCCGACGGCCAAGGCGTAATAGAGGGCCCCGTAATAGGTGATGGCGATGCCCGCGCCGGTGATGACCAGCGAGGCGATGAGCACCGCCACGCCGATGCCGGGGAAGAACCCGGGGACCATGGGCGCACCGATGCAGCCGGCAAAGCCCGCGAGCATCAATCCCATGCCCGTCCACGGCGCCCACCACCGCCCGTGCCAGCCGTGCCACCGCTCGAACACGGCGAACACCAGCACACGCGAGGTGAGCCACGCGCTGGCCAGGGGCGTCTTCCAGTACACATCCACGCCGAGCTTGTCCTCGACGATCGGCAGCAGCGGCGAGAGGGCCGAGAGCACGATGTAGGAGGCGATCAGCAGCACGCGGAACAGCGTCAGCAGCGGCACATATTCCGCCGGGGCCGGACCGCTGGGGTTGTGCAACTCGCGAGGCGGGTGGGCCGGGAACCAGAACAGCAGCCCGCACATCAACCAGTGCGCCACGCCCAAGAGCGCCAGGATCACGAAGGGGTGGTCCGCCAGCAGCGGGGCCATCCCCCAGAAGGCCACCACCAGCGCGCCGGACCAGACGATGTTGAAACGACCGATGGCCGACCGCAGCGCCTTGCCGCGCCGCCCGCCGGAGAGATAGCCCTCAACGATGGGCCAGAGCATGCCGGTCATCGGGCTGAAGATCAGGATCAGCGCCCACAGGGCCGCTTCCAGCATCGACGGTGCAAACCGCTGGGCGAGAATCGGCAGCAGGCAGGCGATGCCGATCAAGGCGAGGATGATGGCGAGAAGCCCGCGGGGTGTGAGCGGCACCCGGAGGGGGCTTTGCACCTGTCGGACATGAGCGTGCACAAGACCCCCTCCGACCCGGGCTTCGCCCGGCCCACCTCCCCCGCCGGGAGCGGGGGAGGCACCAGAGGGATGCGGCCGGAGCCGCTGAACGATCGGGCCCGAGGCCAGCGCGCCCAGGATGTAGGTCGCCCCCAGCGCCAGGGCCATGAGCAGGTTCATTCGCCGGCCGTAGCCGAGCCCCTCAGTGGCGATGAACGAGAAGCCGTTGGTGACCGCGCCGGTCCCCAGCGACCCCAGGAATGTCAGCGTGAGCACCGCCCACAGCGGCGTGGGGCGGACGGCGGCGGGCTCGGACGCATCGTGTTGGGGGAGGGATATTGCCATTTGCCTGGCGCGATCGTAGACTCATCCCCGGTGGCCCGGCCGAGAAGCCGATCCGCCATGTTCGGTCCCGTAGCTCAACTGGATAGAGCGTTGGCCTCCGAAGCCAAAGGTTCTGCGTTCGAATCGCAGCGGGATCGCTTGCTCGTACCGCCCCGGCCTCGAAGGCCGGGGTTTTTCGTGCGCAACTCAGATTGTCCCGGCGTCACGCCACGCGGCCCGGGCCAGCTCCGCGGCTTTGATGGGGTCGTGCATGTCTCGCAGGTCGAGGGTGACCCACGCCTGTTCCGAGACGATCAGGGCCCCGGCGTAGGCGGGGAGGTCGAGCTTGCCGCCCTTGGCGCCCACCGGGCAGCGGCCCATCGCGCTGGCGTCGCTCAGGCGGGCGCTGGCCAGGTCCGAGCCGGCCTGGATGACGGCCTTGCCCGGGGACCGGCCGTCCATGAGGCAGAAGACCGGGTCGATGCCGATGCCGATGCCCGGCGTGCGTGGGTCATCATCGTCCACGATGAGCCGGTGGTCGGCCAGGGTCGCGCCCACGCGCTGGGCGCTGTCGCCCAGGATCAGGCGGGCCTCGGGTTCCAGGTCGGTGGGCAGGAGCACGGAGACCACCGCGCGCGAGCGGCCGCCGACCAGCGGGGCCATTTCCCCGGCCATCTCCAGCGCCTGAATCACCGCATCCACGGCCCGCTGGGCGTGGGCGGGATCGGTGAAATGCTCGGCGGGGATCCACAGCTCCAGCCCGGTCAGTTCCAGTTCGCGCCGTCGCAGCGAGGCGGCCAGGTCGCGTCGGCCCGAGCGGCCAAGCTCGCGCGGGCGCGTGCCGGGGGCGGCGGCGTCGAGGGCGAGGCCCCGGACGCCCAGGGCCGCGATGGCGTCGATGACCTCACGCGGCGAGCGGTCCCGCGGGAGGCGGAATCCCGCGGCGGACACCGAGATTTCCGGGAGGCCCAGCATGCACGATTTGTAGGCCGCGGGCGTGATGGGCGCACTACGATCCGATCATGAACCGCGCGTTTTTCAGCCGAATGGCCCAGATCGTCAACATACTCTCGCTGTCGGTCTGGCTGGGGGCGGTGGCGATGTCAGGCGTGGTGGCAGCGATCGTGTTCCCGCTGATGCGTGAGCTGGACCCGACGCTGGGGGCGTACCCGGGCTACGCCGGGGACCACGCGCTGCTCGGTGCTGGCCGGATCGCCTCGACGGTGTTCTTCACGGTCGACAGCATCCAGTTCGCCTGCGGGTTCATCGCCCTGGCGACGCTGGCGGTGCTGGTCGCGCTGGGCTACGCGCTCAACACGCTCGCCCGCGTCTTCCGGCTGATCGTCCTGTGTATGACGCTGGGGCTGCTCAGCTACCACCTGTTCTTCTTCATGCCGGGGCTGCAGGAGACGCTGCAGGGCTACTGGACATATGCCGCCGAGGGCGAAACGGTGCGGGCGGACGCCTTCAAGGATCGGTTCCTCGAATCGCACGGGACGGCCTCGCGGCTCATCGGTTCGCTGGCGTTGATGGTGGCGGTGAACATCGTGATCGGCGTGTGGACGCTGACGGCTGGCCCAAAGCATGACGCGGACCGTGAAGAGAAGATGGAACCACAGAGCACACAGAGCACACAGAGGAAGAAAGGCAGAGGAAGATGAGAGCGGGTGAAGAGAGATAAGCGAATGAAGGCCGCATTCGATTTCTTCTCTGATTTGCTCTCTGTGTGCTCTGTGTGCTCTGTGGTGAACTCTTTATGACAAGTGCGAGGATCGAAATGAGTTCAGCCAAGCCGCATCCCAAGGGCAAGGACAACCCGCGTGGGCTCAAGGACCTGCCGTTCGCGCTCCCCGAGGTCACGCCCGCCGAGAAGCGCCGGGCCAGGCGGATCGCCGAGGCGCTCGACGAGCACTACCCGCACGCGCACTGCGAGCTGGTGTATTCCAACCCGCACGAGCTGCTGATCGCGACCATCCTTTCCGCCCAGTCCACCGATGCGGGGGTCAACAAGGCCACGCCCGCGCTGTTCAAGAAGTTCAAGACCCCCGCCGACTTCGCGGCCTCGAGCCCGGAGCAGATCGAGCCGTACATCAAGACCATCGGGCTCTACCGGGGCAAGGCCAGGTCCATCCACGAGGCGATGACCCGCGTGGTCGAGGACTACGGCGGCCAGGTCCCCGACTCCATGGAGGACCTGCTCACGCTCCGCGGCGTCGCCCGCAAGACGGCCAATGTCGTGCTGGGCAACGCCTTCGACATCCATGTGGGCATGCCCGTGGACACGCACATCCAGCGCCTGGCGTGGCGGTTCGGGCTCGTCGATGAACCGAAGATGGACCCCAAAGTCATCGAAAAACGCCTGCTGGCCCTGTTCCCCCGCGAGCGGTGGTGCATGATCGGCCACCAGATCATCTTCCACGGCCGCGCCGCCTGCACCGCGCGCCCCAACTGCACGCACGACCATCCGATCTGCGTGAAGTTCGGGGTCAACTGCGTGGAGCCGCCGCGGAAGAAGAAGTGATCAGCCGTCGCTCTCCGGCATCGGCTCTTCGCCGTATACATCTTCGTACGAGCCGTCGTGCTTGAGGTCCCAATCCGGGTCGTACTCCTCCTCAACCGGTGGATTCTCATCCGGCGGCACCGGGAAGAGCACCCAGTCCCACTGCGCATCTTCATTGCCAGCCAGCGCCTGTGCCTCCTCCGGCGACCACCACTCCACGCGCTTCTTCACGCGGTAGGTCGAATCGTCCCACGCGGTATTCATGTTCCATCCCTGCCGCCCGCCGTTGTCGATCCGGTCCGGGCCCACCGAGTACACCACGGGCCCGGTTTCCGTGAGTTTGTACTTGAGCGGCTCCCCGGTGAAGGCGTCGACCGGATCGAAGTCGATCAGGTCGTCGTCGATCGCGTCGATGGATTCGGGGAATGCTCCGTGGCGTTCGTAGTGCCGATGCGCCGCGATACCCACGCGCACGCCGATCACCTCCTGCGTGTGCTGACGCACGCGCTGGGCTGCTCGGTCGAGCGCGGGGAGCATGATGTTGAGGATCTTGAATGAGATGAAGTTCAGCTTTTCGCGTTCCTGCTCCAGGATCGAGTCCGCGTCTAACTCCTTCCCGTCCCAAGGAAGTATCGAGTGCTCGCTCGCGGACAGCAAAATTTTCTTGTGTGCATAGAGCGTTCGCTGCGACGACGCGTGCAGCATGGTGTCAGGCAAATCCGTCGGGGTGCTTAACCCGTCGCTGCGCACGCCGGTGGGATCCTGCAGCGACTGCACGCCGGTTGCGCGGAGCCTTCCGTTCTGATCACTCACACGCCGGACGACATCGTGGAACATCAACGCCTCACCCTCCCACACATATCGCGCGTCCGCGTGCTCAGCGAGCGCATTGTCCAGCCGTTCAAGCATGGCCGCATCGAACCGCTCGCGATGCGTCGAAACACCCCAGTCGATCGTACGGATCGCGACGCTCTCGATCGCTGTCTCCACAAGCACGGAGATCAGCAGCGGCAACTCGATGCTCAGGTCCGTTGATTTGAGCAATCCCTCCATTGAGGCAACGAACAACGCCGCATCGCCCTGCTCCAGCTCATAGGCGGACTTGCTCCGCGTGAAGTTCGTGAAGTCGCGGTGCCGACCCAGCGACGGGAGAACTGCTTTCAGAATCGGGTAGTTCGCCTCGGGGTCGAAGCTGAGCGTGCCCGGGTGGTATACTTCGCGTTCGCCCGGCTCGGGCTCGGGTTGAGACTCGGCGTGTTTCACCTTCGCCGCGTGCTCGTACGGCTCCAGATCTTCGCTGCTCCACCACACGCCCATGACCGGTTTGTTGAACGCCACGAGCACCCGCGCGAGCATCGTGTCCGCGTCCTCTGTTGCCAGCACGGGCACAAGGCGGTCCCACTCCTCCCCATCCGTCGGGATCGACCCGAGATACTCATTGCGAATGATCGGTATGTACTCGTACTCCACTTCGAGCAGCACCGGCCACGCCTTCTCCTCCTCGGGCACGCTCGCCGCCCACGCGTTGTAGCTCGCCGCGGGGTTCCATTCCTTCGTCCCATCCCCCGCATCAACCCACGGCGACCAGTTGCCGCCGGTCACTTCGTCCCAGTCCGTCCTCAGCTCGGCCACCTCCGCCTAGGTCAGCGGCTCGGTGTGGATGAACTCGAAGTAGGCCCACGCACCCACACCACCCGCGGCCACCAACAGCACGCCCAGACACACACATACCACGATCAGGATCTTCTTCATAGAACCCATGATAGACGAGCCCCCCGTACGGACACCAGACCGGCTTTGGGAGGCCACCGGGTAAACCGTTGGTTAAGGGGATCTACCCCGGTCCCCCAGAGCTTGATCCCCTTGATCGCACGGCCTCTCTCCCCCTCCCACCCTCTCCCTCTTCCCATTGCCCACTGCCCATTACCTCTACCTGCCCCGTCCCATAACCCCGCTCCACCAGCCGGTTATACCGTGTTGATCAGACGCAACAGCCACGACCCGGCGATGTGTTGCCCCGGCACAACATCCCGGGCGACACGCGGCGGATCGTGGCCGATGATGAGGCCGATGAGCGGCAACCAGGACAACCAGCCCGACAAAACCCCCGGCGAACGCCCCGGCGAGCACCGGGGCGACGACCAGCGCCCGCTGCCCGAAAAGCGGACCGTGCGCCCGCCCGGCGTCCACGATGTCCGCGAAGCCAACGCCGGTCCGGCCGCCGCCGACCGCCTGACCGCCCTCGCCCACGACCTGAGCAACATGCTCGACGGGTCGATGCGCTGGCTGAGTCTCGTCGCCGCCGCCATGCCCGACGCCGACAAACCACGCGATGCCGACGACCTCGCCCGCGCCCGCGAGCAGATCAACACCGTCCTCTCCACGCTCGAACGCATGAGCACCATGGTCAACGCCGCGATGCGCTCGGGCTCCGTGCCCATCGGCTCGCCGCTGCTGGGCGTCTCGGCCGCAAACACCATCGCCACCGTCATCGACCACGCCGTCGATGTCGTCCGCCCGCTGGCCAGCGCCGCCGGCGTGCGCATCGAGATCCGCATCGATCCACGCGCCGGACGCCTGTCCGCCGGCCCGCTGTACACCGTCGTCCTCAACGGGCTCTTCAATGCCGTCCAGTCCATCTCCCGCGCCACCTCCGCCGACGCCCTCGACCCCGGCGGCCTGATCCAGATCGCCGCCCGCATCGACACCCGGCGCGAGGAAACCATTATCGAGATTTTCGACGACGGCGTGGGAATCGACGCGAGCGCCCGCAACAACCGCGCCTTCCGCCACGGCGTCACCACCGGCCCCGGCCGCGGCGGGATCGGCCTGGCCATGGCCCGCCAGATCGTGGAACAGATGGAGGGCGTCATCACCCTCACCGCCCGCGACGACCGCCAATCCGCACACCGCCCCGGCGCGGTGCTCCGCGTGTGCGTGCCGCACATCGACGCAACCGACATCGGCGACATGGAGATCGGCGGCGATGGCTGAATACCCCCGCATCCTGATCATCGACGACGATCCCATCGTCGCAGACTCACTGGCCGAGTTCTTCACCGCCGAGGGCTGCCGCGCCGTCTCCGTCTACGCACCGACCGCGGCCCTGCACGAACTGGATCAGGCCCAGGCCGGCTCAGCGGGCGCCTATCAGGTCGTCCTCTGCGACATCAACCTCCCGGAAATGGGCGGCCTGGACCTCCTGCGCGAGATCCTCAAGAAACACCGCCAGATCGCCGTCATCATGCTCACCGGCTACGGCACCGTCGAGACCGCCGTCCAGGCGCTGAGACTTGGCGCCGTGGACTTCCTCACCAAGCCCATCGTCGATGATGAACTCCGCATCGCCCTTGAGCGCGCCATGCGCCAGCACGAGCTGCAGCTGGAAAACACCACCATGCGCTCGCGCCTGGAGCACACATTCGGGCTGGGCAACATGGTCGGCGGCGACCACCGGATGACCAAAATCTATGAGACCGTCCACGCCGTCGCCCCCTCCCGCACCACCGTCCTGATGACCGGCGAGTCCGGCGTCGGAAAGAGCATGATCGCCCGCGCCATCCACCAGGAATCCAATCGGCAGGCCAAGCCCTTCGTCGAACTCGCCTGCGGCTCGATCCCCGAGACGCTCCTGGAATCCGAGCTCTTC
>JBBDKK010000012.1:0-492 GCA_040879395.1 Phycisphaerales bacterium | reverse complement strand
CCACGTCAAGGGCGCCTTCACCGGCGCCCACGCCGACAAGCCCGGCAAGTTCCTCGCCGCCGACGGCGGGACCCTCTTCCTCGACGAGATCAACAGCGCCTCGCCGGGCATGCAGCTCAAGCTCCTCCGCGTCCTCCAGGAACGCCGCTTCGAGCCCGTCGGCTCCAACGAGACCATCGAGGTCGATGTCCGCGTCATCCTCGCCAGCAACCAGCCGCTGGAACAGCTCGTCGAATCCGGCCAGTTCCGACAGGACCTTTACTACCGCATCAATGTCGTCAAGATCGAGATGCCCCCCCTGCGGGACCGCGTCAGCGACATCCCCGTGCTCGCCGAGCACTTTCTGGGCCAGCAGTCGAGCGAACTCGGTCGCCGGTTCACCGGCTTCACCCCCGACGCCCTCACCGCCCTCCGCCGGTACGCCTACCCCGGCAATGTCCGCGAGTTGAGCAACATCATCGAGCGTGCCGCCGTCCTCTCACGCAACCTGAC
>JBBDKK010000011.1:0-8574 GCA_040879395.1 Phycisphaerales bacterium | reverse complement strand
CCTCGCGGATGGGGGTGTTCATGTTCTCGGCGAACTTGAGGTCCCGGCGGGTGAGGATGCCCAGCAGCTCGCCCTTGGAACGCAGCACGCTCGAGCCGTCGCGGGTGATGGGGAAGCCCGAGACATTGTGTTCGTGCATCAGCTCGATCGCGCGGCTCACCGTATCATCGGGCCCGATGGTGATCGGGTCGGTGATGACCCCGTTGGCCGTCCGCTTGACCTTGGCCACCTCGCGGGCCTGGGCCTCGACGGGCAGGTTCTTGTGGATGATCCCGATGCCGCCCTCCTGGGCAAGGGCGATGGCCAGGACCGATTCGGTCACCGTGTCCATGGGGGCCGAAACAAGGGGGATATTGAGCGTGATGTCCTTGGTCAGGCGCGTGGCGGTGGACGCCGTGGCTGGCATGACATTGGACGCCTGCGGGATCAGCAGGACATCATCGAAGGTGATGCCTTCCATCATGACTTTGGCGGTGGGGGCGGGGTCCGCGCCGCGGCCGCCGCCGGGGTTGGCTGCGGGGGCTGCGGGGTCGCGACGGCTGGCATCGGTCTTGGCGATGGTCTCCATGAGAGAGTATCCCATGCCGGTCACCCTCTGTCTACCCGATCGGCCAATCTCGCCGCAATCTGTCTCGCCGCAATCTGTCTATCCTCTCATTACCCCATGAGTTCCACCAACACCAGCCCAAACGCCACTCAGCCGCCCGCGTACGCCATCCGCTTCGTCCGCGGCCAGCCCGAGGCCCCGGACGGGCACGGTCCCGGCAGCGAATGGCTGCTCACCGATGCACGGGGCGGGTTCGCGATGGGCACGGCTTCGGGGATCCCCCAGCGACGATACCACGGGCTGCTCTGCCCCTCCCTGCGCCCCCCGGTGTGCCGGGTGATGATGCTCACCGCCATCGATGAGCACCTGCACATCCCCGGGGGTGGCCAGTGCCGTCAGGATCTCGATGTGCGGCTCACCCCGTTCCAGTTCGCCCCGGCTTCCAGGCCGCCGGAAGTCGGGCGGTTCCTGACCGAGTTCACCAAGGACCTCGATTCCTGCCGCTGGACCTTTGTCGTGCCGTCCCAGGCGGGCGAGATCCGCATCCGCAGGACGCTCACGATGGCCCAGCGGGGCGATGCCTGCCGCGTGGAGTACGAGATCGAGTCCTCGATCCATTCCCCGACGCCCGAGACCGCCATCACGCTGAATCTGCGCCCCTTGCTGGCAATGCGGGATTACCACGGCATCAACCACCCCGGTACCCTCGGCACGGACGCGTTCACCGCCGAGCCGATCACCGAACCGGCGGTGGAGGGCACCCGCGTGTGCCGCGCGGGCATGGAAACGGGCCTGGCGCTGCGGGGCGTACGCCTTGCCTACCGACCCGAGCCCGACATCTGGCGCGGAGTGCGCTACCACCACGAGATGCTCCGCCAGATGAGCGACACCGAGGACCTCTATTGCCCGGGCGTCTTCACCACCGAGATCGCCCTGCACGCCACGGCCAGCGTGGGCATCGAGGCCTCCGTCGGCACATCGCCCGAGACGGGCAAGACAATCGATTGGCAGAAAAGCACCACCACCCGGCACGCCCGCGTGCGGTCTTCGATCGACCACGCCCTGGCCGAGGCGGGCGATCCGAAGGACGCGGCCATTCGCGAAACGATCGCCTCGCTGGCGACGGCGGGGGACGATTTCGTGGTGGACCGGTGGATGGACGAGGGCGGCCAGACGGTCTCGACCTCGATCATCGCCGGGTATCCGTGGTTCAGCGACTGGGGACGCGACACCATGATCGCCCTGCCGGGGCTGCTGCTGACCACCGGCCGCCACGAGGAGGCGCTGGGCTGCCTGCGGACCTTCGCCGCCGCCCGCCGCCACGGCCTGATCCCCAACCGCTTTGACGATGCCGCCGGCGAAGCCCATTTCAACACCGTCGACGCCCCCCTGTGGTTCATCCACGCCTGCCACCAGTGGTCGCTTGCCGCGGGCACCGCGCTCGAACCGGGGCTGATCGACGCCTGCGACGATATCATCGACGCCTACATCCGCGGCACCATCAACCGCATCGGCCTCGATGAGGCCGACGGGCTGATCCGGGCCGGCGATGCCAACACCCAGCTTACCTGGATGGACGCTCAGCGTGAGGGCATCGCCTTCACCCCCCGCCACGGCAAGCCCATCGAGATCAACGCCCTCTGGGTCAACGCCCTGGCCGCCCGGGCACGCATGGGCAACCTCAAAGAATCCCGGGCGGATGAGCTGGAACTGCTGGCCACCCGCGCCCGCCGTTCGATCATCACCCGCATGACCTCCGGGCCCGGAGGGGGCCTGGTGGATTGCCTGGTCCCCGTCAGCGCCGTGCGGTCCTTCGCGTGGAAACCCAGCGGCGAGCTTCGACCCAACCAGGTCTTCGCCATGGCCCTGCCGGGGGTGGAACTGCCGGCCGCCGCGGTCAACCGCGCCCTGGCCGTGCTCACCCGCTCCCTGCTGACCCCCGTGGGGCTGCGGACCCTCGACGCCGGCGAGGAGTCGTACCAGCCCCACTACACCGGATCGATGATGGAACGCGACCGGGCCTACCACAACGGCACGGTCTGGCCGTGGCTGCTGGGTCCGTACTGCGAAGCGCTCCTGCGGATCGGCGGCTTCGACGCACCGTCACGCAGCACAGCCGCGGGGCTGCTGATGGGCATGGCCGAACGCATGCGCACCGACAGCGTGGGCCAACTCTTCGAAATTTACGATGCCCGACCGGACGAGCAAGGCCGCCACGCCTCCAACGGCTGCCCGGCCCAGGCGTGGTCCATCGCCGAGACGCTGCGGGTGCTGGTCATGAGCCGCCCCGGCTGATCCAGCCCTGGCTTCACAATATAAATAGGAAGGAAGTTCTCGCCCCGTTGCCCCTGTCGGTAGCGTCAGCCCTTGCGGTCGGTCCCGACCCGCAGGATCCGCTCGGCGTCCTCGGGGGTCATGGATCCCTCGGCGACATATGCGGCCACCTCCCGGCGCGACTTCTCCCGGTCGCGGCTGACGGAGATTTCCTTGATCATGCCCAGCACGATGGCGATGACCGCGATCATGCCGCCCACGCCGAATATGAAAAACATGGGAACGAAGGCCTCATGGGCCGTCAGGTTGTGGAGGAGATCTTGCATGGTGTACCCGTTTCCTTTGACGATCAGCCGCAGCCGTTGATGCCGTTGTTCCGCTTGTCCGACGCCAGCAGCCGCTCGCCCTGCTCGGGGGTCATCGAGCCCTCAGCGATGTACGCGGCCACCTCCCGGCGCGTCCGCTCGCTGGCAAGCCGGCCGATCATGGCAGTAAAAGACTTGACGATCGACACGATCGTGATCGATCCGGCGATGACCAGGACAAGAAAGATCTTTTCCTCGTCGATGATCTGTTGGATGATTTCCTGCATCGTTATGCTCCCATATGGCTCAGGTCCGCTCCGCGGCGGGCGGCAATCTGCATGGTTGGGAACCGGGCCTTGCCGATTTCACCCCTGAGACACCCCTTACCGGCTTGTACCCAGTGTATCAGGTATCGAGCCCGCCGCGTACGGGTTTCAGGGCTTCTGATGACGATCCCGTTGTGCCCCGCCCCCAGCACCGGGGACTCAGCCGCACTCCGCGTCAGCCGGAGACCGCCCGTCGGATCAACCCCCGCCACGCGGAGTAAAACACCCAGTATTCGAGCGTCAGGTCCGTCGATCGGGCCGAGGACCGGTTCCGGGCCCGCAGGTCCGCGGGCGGGTCGAAATCGTGAAACTCGGTGTCGATCTCCGCCCGCGGCATGAGCACCTCGGCCAACTCGGCGGGTCGGGTGTCGTCCAGCAGGGAGTGCCGCTGGTCGTCGCCGAGGATCCCGATCCGGGCCCGCGGGCCCATGAGCCGGACCAGCCGCGGGCCCCGGTCGCTGGCGATATGCAGATCGAGCATCTCGACCATGCTGGTGTGCTTGTCCACCCGGACGAGGTTGCCGGAGGCGGCGTTGAGTACGGCGTGCTCGATCGAAAGCATCCCGCGGACCGCACGCTCATCTGGCCGGACCGACCGACGGGTGGCGGTGATCCGGCCCGTGACAACCAGGCGGGCCTCATCGGCCCGGAAGGTCCATGGTTGGCCGTCGGGGCATTTGACCACGAAGGTGGGGGGATCGGCATTGGGGAACTGATCGACGCCGCGGGCCACCACGGCATCGGGGTAGGCCTCGATCTCATCGCGGGTGGGCGCGAACGCCATGATCCCACGCGCATGGAGAGCGTTGAGGACATGGCCGCGCATGGGGGCGTCGATGCGACGCATGATGCCCGGCGTGTTGCGCCGGGAGGCCAGACGGGCCTGATAGCGATCCATCCCCGCGCATCGGGTCAGGGCGTCTACGCGGCCGGGTTCATCGAGGTTGTTGGGCCAGGCGATCACGGTGAGATAGGCCTGTGGGGGTCTGGGCATGGCGGCTCGGGTGGGAAAGATTTCTGCCGGGGAGGAACCCCCAAAGTAAACGAAAAATCTTTAGAATGCAAGATTGCATCCGGGGACCGATCTGGTAACTTATCAGGCGTCGAACAACTCAGAGATCAGGTTTGTTTGGATCCCTTGTGTTGATGTAGAAATCAAACACGCGGGGGCGCAATCCCCGCATGGGAATGGGGAACTTACCAATGTTTCGGCGACATCGCATTCGTGGGGCTCTCCCGGCTGTCTTGGCGGTCGGGAGCGCGGTCTGTATCGTAACAGTTACATCGCACGCGTCCGCAGCCGGGCCGCTGGGCTTTACAAATGAAGCCCTCGCCCGCGGGTTCAACTTCCGGCTGGGGTTCAACTACCACCAGGTCGGGGCGGGCAACATGCTCGTGGACTTGGACAACGATGGCGATCTGGACATCGTCATCGCCGGTGGCCTCGGCGGCGTCTTCGGTCTCTTCGAGAACGACGGCACCGGCAACTTCACCGACCGCTCGGCCACCGCCGGGCTCGCCCCCATGATCAACGCCTCGGGGCTCTCAGCCGCGGATTACGACAACGACGGGTTCATGGACATCCATGTGCCCGGATGGTTCGTCCCCAGCCGCCTGTACCGCAACAACGGCGATTTCACCTTCACCGATGTCGCCCCCCAGGCGGGGGTGGACATCTCGGCCCCGTCGATGGCCGCCGCGTGGGGCGACTACGACCAGGACGGGCATCTGGATCTGTACGCCACGGTCCGCACCTTCACCGACGGCGTCGAAATCGAGAACCACTTCTTCCGCAACAATGGCGACGGCACCTTCACTGATGTGGCCGTCGCCCTGGGCGTCGAGGCCCCCGGGGACCCGTCTTGCCTGCCCGCCTTCTTCGACTACGACCGCGACGGCGACGATGATATCTACATCGGGACCGACAAGGGCTCCAAGGACGGCCCGTTCATGCTCCACAACAAGCTCTACCGCAACAACGGCGATGGCACTTTTTATAACGCCACCTACGAAACGGGCACCGAGGCCTATATCTTCTGCATGGGCATCGCGGTGGGGGACCTCAACTTCGACGGCTATTTCGATATGTACCTCACCAACATCATGCAGGGCAACATCCTCTATATGCACGATGGCAACGCCGCCTATGAGGACATGACCGAGCCCGCCGGCATGCTCAGCCACCGGGTGGGCTGGGGCACCGTCTTCGCCGATTTCGACAACGACACACATCTGGACACCTATGTCTGCAATATCCAGGGGGCCAACCGCCTCTACCGCGGCGAGAAAGCGTGGCCGCTGCAGGACGAGGCCCCGCAGGCGGGCGTGGATGTGATCTGGGATGTCTACTGCGTTTCGGTCGGGGATGTCGACGCCGATGGGGACCTGGACATGCTCGTGGGCAACACCAACCGGCGGGCCCACCTCTTCATCAACCACTCGGCCGACCTGGCCACCAACAACTGGGCGCGCTTCACCGTGCAGGGGCAGACCGCCAACCACCACGGCATCGGCACGGTCGTGGAAGTCGCCGCCGCCGGCAAGACCCAGGTCCGCGAGGTCCGCTCCGGGGTGAACTACAAGTCCCAGGACGAACTGACCCTGCACTACGGACTGGGTGCCGCCGATGCGATCGACTCGGTGACCGCCTTCTTCCCCGGCGGCCAGACCCGCACCCTGACCAATGTCCCGGTCAATACCGCCTGGATGCTCTATTCGCCCGGGCGGCTGGGCGATCCCAATAATGATGGTGTCACGGACACCACCGAACGGCTCGCCGCACTCGCCGCCTACACCGGCTCGGGCGGGACACTCTCGCCCGGCGACGAGATCTTCGACTTCGACGGCGATTTCGACATCGATGTCCACGACATCGCCGCCATCGGGCGGGGGTTGCGGACGCCGATGCCCCGATAAGCGTGGTCGCACGCCAGCGGCTGAATCACCGCACCGGGCTTGAAACCGCCCCTGAAGAGGGCTCCAAGGGGGCAGATAGGGCCCGCGAGGAAGCCGATTTCGTGATCAAAATCTGAGGTTGGCTCTTCTCTCGGGGCCGGATATGGTGTATCTTGGAGGCCGTGTTGAGGGGGAAATAGCCCGCGGGGTCGGGTTGTTATCTTCATCAGAGAGATATTTTCGGCATCGATTTCGTGCGATTGCCGGGGAAAGAGAGAGAAAATATGGATACGCAGAGACTGCTGTCGTCGACGCCCATGGCGGCGTTGTTCGGGATCGTTGCGGGTACCGTGGTTTCGGGTGCCGCCGCGGGCGATCCGCTGAGCTTCAGCGATGAAGCACTCGCGCGCGGTGTCAACTTCACCATGGGTTTCAACTACGCCCAGTACGGCTCGGGCAGCGTGCTCGCCGACCTCGACGGCGACGGAGATCTGGATATCTTCATCGCAGGGGGCAGCAGCGGATCCATCGCGGTATACGAGAACGACGGCACCGGCAACTTCACCAACCGCACCGCCGGATCAGGCCTGAGCGCCATGAACATCGCCTCGGGCACCGCGGGGGCCGATTACGACAACGACGGGGATATCGACATTTACATCAGTGGCTGGAACACACCCAGCCGCCTGTACCGCAACAACGGCGATTTCACCTTCACCGATGTCGCCGCCATCGCGGGCGTCAATGTCAGTTGCCCCTCAATGGGCGCCAGCTGGGGCGATGTAGACGGCGACGGGCTCCTCGACCTCTACGCATCGGTCCGCACACTCACCAACGGCGATCTGACCCGCAACTTCATGTACATGAACAACGGCGACGGCACCTTCACCGATCAGGCCGGGCCCATGGGCATCGACGCGGGCAACGACCCGACCCTGCTCAGCGCGTTCTTCGATTACGACGGCGACGGCGACATCGACCTCTACCTCGGCACCGACAAGGGATCCGGCGGACCCACCGGCGTCCTCTTCAACAAGCTCTACCGCAACGATGGTGGGGGCAACTTCACCGATGTCACCTTCGACGCCAACGCCCAGGCATATGTCGACTGCATGGGCATCGCCGTGGGCGACCTCGATTTCGACGGCTACTTCGATCTCTATGTAACCAACACACAGCAGGGCAACAAACTGCTCATGCACGACGGCGTCAGCGCGTATGTCGATGAGACCGCCGCCGCCGGCGTGGGCAGTTACTATGTCGGCTGGGGCACCGTCTTCGCCGATTTTGACAACGACACCCAGCTCGACACCTATGTCTGCAACATGCAGGGTCCCAACCGCCTCTACCGCGGCTCGCAGACCTGGCCGCTGATCGACGAGGGGCCCTCGGCCGGCGTCGATGAAGCCAACGATGTCTTCTGCGTCTCCGTCGGCGATATCGACGGCGACAACGATCTGGACATGCTCGTGGGCAACACCAACGGCCGCGTCCGTTTGTACATCAACAACTCCCCCGGGGCGGCGACCAACAACTGGGTCCGCTTCAATGTGGTCGGCCACGATGCCAACCGGTTCGCCATCGGTGCCGGCGTCCGCATCTCCGCGGACGGCAAGAACCAGATGCGTGAGGTCCGCTCGGGCGTGAACTACAAAACCCACGATGAGTACACCCTGCACTTCGGTCTCGCCGACGCGGCCGTCGTCGACGACATCCTCATCACCTTCAATAACAACGCCCAGACCAGAACGCTCACCGGCGCGCCCGTGAACCAGACCTGGACGCTCTACCCCCAGTCCCGCCTCGGAGATTCCAACGGCAACGGCCGGATCGAATACGCCGAGACCCGCGAAGCCCTCGACCGCTTTACACCTCCCGGCGGCACCATCAGCCCCGGCGAGGAGATCTACGACATGAACGGCGACTTCGTGATCGACATGACCGATATCCGCATCATGGGCGAGCACATCGTGCGTCCGCCCAAGGGCAACCGTGTCAACGCCGGGCAGGTCGGACTCTGATCGACGGCTGATCAATCCCTGAACCAACAGCATCCAGAAACCGATCGGCAATCCCAGCCGATCGGTTTTTCATTTGCCCCTGCCCGCACCAACGCGGGCGCGGGGCCGTGTACGGACTCCGTGAAAATGCCGGGCTGGGGCTTTCGCCGCCGCGCCCGGCACCGGTTGCGGCTCTGGTGAAGCCGCGGTCCCTCCCGAATCCCCGG
>JBBDKK010000010.1:0-8690 GCA_040879395.1 Phycisphaerales bacterium | reverse complement strand
GATCCCCTGGGCCCCACGCATCAGTTCGATCATGCGTTCGGCCAGTGCGGTAAGCCCCTCGTCCACGCCCGCGGACAGGTCCAGGGACGCGGCCCGGGCCTTGAGCACCTCTGTCGGATACAGCTCGATGCGGAGCCGGGCGGGATCGATTTCTTGGAGTCGGGTGCTCATCGGGCAATCGTATGGCGCAAGGTTGAACTTGTGCCGGGCCGGGACGCACAGGACGATCATTCCGCATACACTTGCCCGAGCCGCAGAACGCCCAAGAAGCGGCACACAGGAGCGAAGACCGTGGCATTTTTTGGCAAGAAGAACAATAATAACTCCAGCGACGACGAGGGAGAGAATACCGGACCCGGTCCGGAGGATTTCTCGCCCAAGAAGGCCAAGACCTTCTTCGAACGGGCCATGACGGTCCATCAGTCCGGCAGCTACGAATATGCCATGCAGATGTGGCTCAACGGCCTCCGCTGGGATCCCAACTCGATGGAGGGGCTCAACGGATATCTCAAGTCGTCGGAGGTCTTCTCGGTCGAGAATCCCAAAAAGGGTGTGAGCAAAGAAACCAAGAGCGCGGTGGCAACCAAGGGGGATCTGGGCAAGTACATCAACGCGCTTTTGGATTTCGGACTCAAGCGGCTCGATACCGGAAACGCGATCAAAGCGACCACCGCGGCGGCCAAGGTCAACCTGGAAAAACCGACCAAGATGCTCGGCGAGCACGCCCTCAAGCTCGCTCTCAACGATCCCAAGCCCAAAAAGGACATGTTCGTCAAGCTCCTCGACGCGTTTGAGGACACGCGGGTCTTCAACCTGGCCGCCGTGGCGGGCGAGAATGCCTGCCGCATGGACCCCAGCGATTCCGAACTCCAGGCCCGCGTCCGCAACATGCTCGCCCAGAGCACCATGACCTCGGGCGGATACGACGATACCGAATCCGGCGGCTTCCGCAAGAACATCCGCGACGCCGACAAGCAGCTCCAGCTCGAGCAGGAAGACTCGCTGGCCCAGACCGGCTCCACCAAGGACGCCGTCGTCGCGCGGACCGAGGCCGAGCATGAGAAACGCCCCGACGATATCCCCACCCTCGATAAGTACGCCCGTGCCTTGCTCGCTCGCGGCAAGGGGCCCGACGAGCTCAAAGCCCTCACCCTCTTCAACAAGGCCTACAAGGAGACCGGATCCTTCCGATTCCGCAAGCAGGCGGGCGATATCCAGGTGATGCGGGCCCGGCGGACCCTCGAAAAGATCAAGGCCCAGGCCGAGGCCAATCCCGACGACCGGGAAGCCCAGGAGAAGCTGGACAAGGCGTTGATCCAGTTCGACGCCCTCCAGACCGAGGAACTCAAGCTCCAGGTCGATCACTACCCGACCGATCTGGGCCTCAAGTACAAGCTGGGAACCTTGCTCTATGAGCGGGGCGACTTCAACGAGGCCATCGAGCAGTTCCAGCTCGCCCAGGGCGATCCCAAGATCCGCCGCGATGTCCTCAATCTCATGGGCAAGTCGTTCAGGGCACTGGGCGGCTGGGAGGACGCGGCCATCACCACCTACGAGCAGGCCCTCGACGGCATCCCGGACGAGAACTCGGAGCTGGGCATGGATATCCGCTATGGTCTGATGGACGCCCTCCACGCCAAGGCGGAGAAGGAGCAGGATCTGGCCATCGCCGAGCGGGCCGACAAGCTGGCCGCCGGGATCGCCATCCAGCAGTTCAGCTACCGCGATGTCCGCGATCGGCGTGAGCAGATCAAGGACCTGATCAAGCAGATCAAGGGCTGACGGGTCTATGGCCACGGTCGCGATCATCCCCGCTCGCCTCAACTCCTCCAGACTGCCCCGCAAGGTGCTTCTGGCCGAGACGGGCAAGCCGTTGATCGCCCATGTCGTTGAGGCCGTCCGCCGCTCGGCGCGGCTCGATCGGGTGATCGTGGCCGCCGACGACCAGGCAATCGCCGACGCCCTGGCCCCGTATCAGGTTCATGTGGTGATGACCGACCCGGATCACCCCAACGGCACCGCCCGCCTGGCCCAGGCGGCCCGGATCCTGGATCTGAGCACGGACGACATCATCGTCAATATCCAAGGCGATGAGCCCGAACTCGATCCTGACTTGATCGACGCCGCCGTGGACGCGTTCGTGGATTCCGGCGAGCCCATGGGCACGCTGGTCAGCCCGCTCGGGCTGGGCGACGATGCCGCCGACTCGGCGCTGGTCAAGGCGGTCATCCGCCAAGGGCAGGACGGAATCCATCGGGCCGTCTACTTCTCACGGGCACCGGTGCCGCACGACCGCGATGGGGCGGGGGTCCTGCGGTACAAACACGCCGGGATCTATGTATATCGCCGGGCGTTCCTTGAATACTTCGCCGCCCTGCCGGTCTCGGTGCTGGAGCGGGCCGAGCAGCTCGAGCAGTTGCGGGCCATCGAGGCGGGGGCGGGCATAAGCGTGGCGGTGCGGGCGTTTACCCACAAGGGCATCGACACCCCCCCCGACTACCGGGCCTTTGTAGAGCGGATGCGTAAAAAAATTGGCTGAATTTTATCGCATCCCCACGCCGGGCATCCCATCGAGGACCCAACTTGGTACGATGGGGAATGCCCCAACCAAGTGACGCCTCAGACGCACACGCCGACTCCAGGACCATCAACAAATCGACCGACGGCACGCAGACGATCGGCGGAACCGAACTCCTCGCCCAGGCGGGTGAGCGTTCGATGGCTACTTCTGAGTATTACTCCCCCATCCCCGATGGGTATAAAAAAGGCAACCACAAGTATGTGGTGATCCTGGGCACGGTCATGTCCGGGCTGGGCAAGGGCATCTTTTCCTCTTCGATGGCCAAGGTACTCAAGGACAAGGGCTTGCGCGTGGCCCCCATCAAAATGGAGGGGTACCTCAACATAGATTCGGGGACCCTGAACCCATACCGCCACGGCGAGGTCTTCGTCCTCGACGACGGCACCGAGTGCGATATGGACCTGGGTACCTATGAGCGAATGCTCAACCAGAACCTGACCAAACGCAACTTCATCACCTCCGGCCAGATTTACTCCGAGATCCTCGACCGCGAGCGGCAGGGGGTCTATCTCGGGCGCGATGTGCAGATGATCCCCCATGTCACCGGCGAGGTGAAGCGCAAGCTTCGTGAACTCGCCCTGCGGGGCGACGGCGAGGGCCCGGCGGATGTCGTCTTTGTCGAGGTCGGCGGGACCGTGGGCGACTACGAGAACGGGTTCTACATCGAGGCCCTGCGAGAACTGGCGTTCGAAGAGGGCCCCGGGAGCGTCTGTTTCGTCGCCCTGACCTATGTCATCGAGCCGCGGGCCCTGGGGGAGCAGAAGTCCAAGGCGGCACAGCTCGGGATCAAGCGGCTCATGGAGTCGGGTATCCAGCCCCACATGATCGCTTGCCGGGCAGAGAATCCGGCCGATCCCAAGGTCATGGAGAAGATCGCGATGTTCTCTAATGTCCCGATCAACCGCGTGTTCTCCATGCACGACCGCGACAGCATCTACAAGATCCCCGACGAGATGCGGGCCGATGGGCTCGACCGGGAGATCCTTTCGGTGCTCAAACTCCACAGCCGCGTGGATGTGCGTACGGAAGACCAGATGCGAAGGCGCTGGACCACCTTTGTCGAGGGGCTCACCGCAGAGCCCAGGCACTCGGTCAAGGTCGCCATTTCAGGCAAGTACGCCGATCTGATGGACGCCTACGCCTCGATCCAGAAGTCTCTGGAGCACTGCGCCGCCCACTTCCGCTGCGCCATCGAGCAGGACTGGATCGACACCACCAACATCAACGACTCCAATGTCGCCGATCGCCTGGCTGAAATCGACGGCGTGATCGTCCCCGGCGGGTTCGGGTCGCGGGGGGTCGAGGGCAAGATCTCGGTCGTCAAGCACTGCCGCGAGTCTGGGGTGCCGTATCTGGGTATATGCCTGGGGTTCCAGGTGGCCGTGATCGAGTTCGCCCGCAATGTGCTGGGCATCAAGGACGCCTATTCGACCGAGTTCGACCCGATGTGCGGCTCGCCGCTGATTTCTGAGCTGCCCGAGCAGAAGAAGATCGAGGGGCTTGGCGGGACCATGCGCCTGGGTGCCCAGGATGTGCAAATCACCCCCGATACGCTGGCCCACTTCCTGGCCAGTGGCAAGACCTCCATCCACGAGCGCTTCAGGCACCGCTACGAGGTAGACCCCTCCTATATCGAGCGGCTCGAAGCCGGCGGCCTGATCTTCTCCGGTCGGCACCCCCAGCAACCGATCATGCAGATCCTCGAACTTCCCACCCACGCGGGGGATTCCGAGGCGGTTACGGGCGAGGGCCAGATCACCCATCCCTACTTCATCGGGGCCCAGTTCCACCCGGAGCTGACTTCCCGCCCGCTGACGCCCCAGCCCATGTTCATGGGTCTGGTCGCCGCGTCGCTGGCGCGCAAGTATCAGGATGAAAAGGACATATGGCGTGATCTCTACGCCACCAACGGGGCGCTGCGGACATGGCTCTACCGCCAGAAGAACGGCCAGCCCCAGTCCGCCAAATGAGCAGCTTCGGCGATCAGGGCGATCGGGTTGCTTGATCGAGTTGTTCGGACGCGTCCATCAGAATCAGGGCACTGAGCAGGTCCGGGCGACCGAAATGCACGCAGCTGTTGTGCACCAGCGTCTGTGCGTGCAGGTGGGCCAGGTGCCGTATTTCATCATCCGTCTCGCTCTGGGCCAAGGCGATGAATACCTGCACACCCCACGGGCGGTGGATCGCGTTGTCAGGCTGGAGTTCCCGCGTGTGCCATCCCGCGGCATCAAGACACCGGTTTCGGAGCGAAGCTGAATCGGCCCGCCGGGCAATCAACCAGAGCGCGTGCAGGGCACCGAGTTCGACCATCGTGCGGTACTCGATCGCCAACGACTCGGAACCGATGGCCAGCGGACCTCGGGGAGCGATGAGCCCCTCGACTCGGCCTGCATCGATCCGCCCGGACTGGAGCAACCACCAGAGCCGCTCATCGAGCCCCATTTCTATGGCCGGGGTTTCCAGCTCAACGCCCAGTAGATTGGCCAGGAACGGGCGGTCGCTGCCCCGTCTGTTGCCGTACTCATCGGTGAATTCGGCGATATACGACTGCCTCTGACGCTCGTCGCCATCGAATGGGACATCTGCGACCACCGGGGCACTGAGGGCTCGCAGGTGCGCCACCCAGCGTTGGGTCTCGGGAATCGGGGTGCTGGAGGGCTTTGCGTCCACGGCTGGATCGTAGCAGTGGGTCGCCCGCGCTACACTGCTGATTATCCCCGCCGAGGTGCCCGTATGCGTGTGCTCGAAGAAACCGATCCGTCCCAGATGCGCGATTGCGTGCTCGTGCCCACCATGGGTGCGTTGCACGGCGGGCACGCTTCGCTGATGAAGGAAGCCGTGGACCGGGCCCGGGCGGACGGCGTGCCATCGGTGGTTTCGATCTTCGTCAATCCCAAGCAGTTCAACGACCCCGAGGACTTCGAGCGGTACCCCGACCGCCTGGATGAGGACCTGGCCATCTGTGAAGAGGCGGGGGTGGGGGTTGTCTTCCATCCCCCGGTGGATGTGGTGTACCCGCCGGGTGAGGATGTGACCGGCGATGTCCTCATCCCGCCCATCGCCACCGACCCCGGCCTTGAGGATACCTACCGCCCCGGGCATTTCGCGGGCGTATGCCAGGTAGTCTCCCGCCTGTTCGATCTGTGCGAGCCGTCCGCCGCGGTGTTTGGTAAAAAGGACTGGCAGCAGCTTCAGTGCGTCCGCACGATGTCGGCGATGCAGAACCGGTCCCTGGAGATCATCCCCGCCGAGACCGTCCGGGAGGACTCGGGATTGGCGATGAGTTCGCGCAACTTCAATCTCAGCCCGGAGGCCAAGCTGCAAGCGGTGGCGATCAGCCAGGCCCTGTTCGCGGCTTCCAATGTCCGCATACCCGAGCAGGCCGAGGCACTGATGCAAGAGATGCTGGCCAGCGCGGGTATCGAGCCCGAGTACGCCGTCATCCGCCCCGCCGACACGCTGATGCCGCTGCCTGACCCCGGATCACCCACCGATGAGCCCTGCCGGGCCCTGATCGCCGCGAAGGTGGGGGGCGTGCGGCTGATCGACAACGCCCGCTGGACCCCGATCGCATACGCTTAAACGACGGCCGGATCGTTCAATCCCGTCCACAATGCCCCCTTAAACCCGCATAAGGCCCATCATGACCCAGCAAGCCGCGCTCAAGCCATCCCCGCTGCAGAAATACCACCAGGAATACAACGCCCAGATGGTCGAGTACGCGGGGTGGGAGATGCCCATCAAGTACGACACCTCGATCCGTGACGAGCATATCCAGACGCGGACCAGCGGCGGGATCTTCGATGTCTCGCACATGGGTCGGCTGAGTTTCAAGGGCAAGGACGCGGTGCGCCTGCTGGAGCATACCTGCAGCCGCAAGATCGGTTCGATGCAGGAGGGCCAATGCCGCTACGGGCTGATCTGCAACGAGCAAGGTGGGGTGAAGGACGATGTGATCGTTAACCGGATGGGCGAGAAAGAACTGCTGGTGGTCGTTAACGCGTCCAATCGCGAGAAGATCATCGCCCACATGGAATCGGTGATCGCCGCCCGCGGCTTCGATGTGAACATGGAGGACCGGACCGAGAAGACCGCCATGATCGCGATCCAAGGGCCAAAGGTCATGGACCTGATCGGGAAGGTCTCTAGCGAGATCCCGCAGCTCAAGCGGTACCGGTTTCTCGTCAAGAACCTGATGATCATCAAGCTGATCGTGGCCCGGACCGGGTACACCGGCGAGGACGGCGTCGAGGTCATCATGCCCGCCTCGGCGGTGGGGATGGCCCTCAAGATGCTCACGAAGGAAGTCAGCCAGGATGGCGCGGAGGATTTGCTCAAGCCATGCGGGTTGGGCGCCCGCGACACGCTGCGGCTCGAAGCAGGCATGCCGCTCTACGGCCACGAACTGGGCGAGGAGATCAACGCGCTCTCATGCGGGATCGACTTCGCCATCGCGCTGGACAAGTCGGCGGAGACCGAGGGCGAGACCTTCATCGGTCAGGAGGCCCTGATCAAGACCCGCGATGGGGGCGGCCCTGACCGCAAACTGGTGGGCATCGAGATCGGATCCAAGCGCACCGCCCGCCAGGGCATGGACATCCTTATCGACGGCGAGAAGTCCGGTGTGGTCACCTCCGGCTGCGCCAGCCCGACGCTGGGCAAGTCGATTGCCATGGGATTCGTGCCCGCCGGCCGGTCCGAGGTGGGCACAAAGCTGGCCATCGACGCCGGGCGAAGCCAGCTCGACGCGGTGATCGTCCCCATGCCGTTCTATAAAAAGTAGGACACGGTGAACCGGCCCGGGGCGGCGGGTTTCAGACCGACCCGTCATCTTCCGATTCACGGATGAGGCCTGGCAGTTCCTGGTCCACCCAGCCCTTGCTGGTGTGGCGGACGATCGTGCCGGTCGCCTCGTAGATCACCTGCTCGGCGATGTTTGTGCAGTGGTCGCCCATGATGACCGCGTGGTTGATGATCGCGTGCAGGTTGAAGGCGGTATCGACACCCAGCCGCCCGTCGGCGACGCGTGATTCGGCATCCCGCGCGATCAGGTTGTGGAACGAGAGCGTGTTGCCCTCGCTGGCCAGCACCAGCCGCGCCCGCTGGGCGCTGGTCTCATCGAACGCCCGCACGGTCTCGCGGACGACGGCGACGATCGAGTTGGTCATCACCTTGGTGGTTCTGGGGAAGGGTGATGTCCGTTCGCCGAGTTCGATGACCAGCGCGGCGATGGCGCATGAGGCGTCGGCGATGCGCTCGAGTTCGTTGTTGACCTTGACCGCCGTGAGCAGCCGGCGGATGTCCGAGGGCTCGATGGCGCAGGCGGCCCGGGCGGCGTCGGTCAGCAGATCGACGGCGTCCCGTTCGATCTCGATGTCCGCCTGGTCGATCTCATCGTCACGATCCATCAGCCGCCGGGCCTCCTCGGCGTCGCGGTCGAAGATCGTATCGAAGGTCCGTTCGGTGATCTCGGCGACGAGCCACCCCTGCCCGACAAGTCGGGATCGGATCTGGCTCAGGCGGCCTTGGAACTGCTCGGGGGTGATCGGCATGGCTCGGGGGTTCCATCTCTCGGCGGCGGTTTCGGGATCGCGCCGCGAATCCTCATCAGGATAGCCGTTCTTGTCTCGACATGCTCAACCGGGGCGGTATCCTTTGGCAACTTCTTTCTCGGAACGATCCACCCACAGCCCGGAGCACATACACATGGCATTCGACATCGACCTCATCCACTCCCGTCAGATCCTCGATTCACGCGGCAACCCGACCGTGGAGGTCGAAGCCGTCCTCGAATCGGGCGTGGTGGGACGGGCCGCAGTGCCCTCGGGTGCATCTACGGGGGAATCCGAGGCCGTCGAACTGCGTGACGGGGGGGATGCATGGATGGGCAAAGGGGTCTCCAAGGCGGTGGAGAATGTGAACGACCAGATCGCACGGGCCGTCGAGGGGATGGACGCACGCGATCAGGAGGGAATCGACGCGACGATGATCGATCTCGACGGCACGGACAACAAGTCCAACCTCGGTGCCAACGCGATGCTGGGTGTCTCGATGGCGGTCGCCCGCGCGGCTGCGGAGGCCTCGTGGCTCCCGCTCTACCGCTATCTGG
>JBBDKK010000009.1:1861-8703 GCA_040879395.1 Phycisphaerales bacterium | reverse complement strand
AACCAGTGGCCGGGGCGTCTATGTATATCCCAGGGGGCGTGTGAACTTTCATACCGCGGCCGGTGCGCACACAGGCCGGCCGCGTCGCCGCGCCCCGGGAGGAGGACCCACGCGGGGTTCACAAATACCCTCGCCCGGGATCGGGCCGGCGGTGCGGCCCGTTCTCGATGGGTATGCTCTTGGTGGTCAAGGGACCGACCGCGATTCCGGCTTAGCACATCGCGACGAAGCTCAGAAGAGTCAGCACGGCGATGCGGCGGCGGACCGTGGTCATGATGAAGATCTGTTGCATTGTGGCCATCTGTGAACTCCTTTTTTCAGTTGTCACAAGAACAGATACAACTCCCGTGCCAGAACCCCGGCGCGGGTCCATCAACCCGCCTCCCGGGCCATCAACGCCCCCCGCACCGGTTTTCGGACCCGGTCACGCGTGGATCCCACACCACATGATGCACGAATACCACATCAGGAGTCAACACCGATGACGATGATGCACACGACAAAGCCCGCTTTCCCAAGCCCGATAACCTTGGCGATGGGGTTGCTGGTGGCCCTGGTCGCCCTGACCACGCCCGCGCCGGCCCAGCCGACGATCCCCGCCGGTCAGGCCATCGAGACCTTCAACCGGGTCCAGCAATGGGTCCGGGATTGGGACATGCCCGCCCGCGACGATTCGTCTGCGGCCACCGCCCCCGTGTCGGCGGCGGTCGTGACACTCCGCCTCGACGGGCGCGTTTTCGGACGCGGTGCCGCCGCCACGCCGGATCCCAGCCCGATGCTTGTGTGGGAAGCGGCCGGCGAGGCATTCAACAGCGCGGCCGGCAAGCTCACCACCGAACGCGATGCCACATGGGAGTCATCCCTCGAACAGCTCGGCGGCCGGATAACCATCTCCCTGGAGATCGCCGACGAGCTGATCCCCATCTCCGCCAACGAGCTGGCCATGCCCGGCTTCGGCTACTCCCCGGGCGCCATGGGCGTGGCCGTGCGCCGCGGGGATCGCACCGAAGCCATCGGCGCCGGTTCCATGCTTATGCGTGAAACCGACATGGCCCGCAGCGCGATGGCCCTGGCCAACTCCCTGGCGGGCGGGACGGACACCATGCTCCGCTCGCCGGTGGAACTCGCTGAGGCCGGATTCGCCTTCTACCGATTCGAGCCCGTCGTCCTCGCCCAACCCGCCCCGGGTTTGGGTGCCGCTTTCGTCGATCGCGGCGGGCGGGTGATCGAAACCTCCGAGATCAGCGTCCGTTCGCTCGAGACCCTCGCCGACCGGATCGCCGGCCACCTGATCGGGCGGCGGTGGTCCGGCGTGGAACGCTACGGCTTCACCGGCACCCTGGACCCGGTGACCGGCCGGACCGAGTCCAACTGGGCCAGCCCCTTCGAGCAGGCCATCAGCGCCTACGCGCTGCTGCGATACGGTCAGCCGATGGAGACCGCCGCCCACCGCCATGCCTTCCAAACCGGTCGCCAAGTGCTGCGCGATCTGGCCGCGGTGGAGGAGGGGGAAGCGATGCCCTGGGAAGATCCACTCGGGGCGAGCATGGCCGTCATCGCCCTCTCGCAGCTCCAGCTCGTTAACATCCTCGCCGACGATGAACTCAACACCCTGCGGCTCAACGCGCTGGAGACGCTCGACAGGCTCTACAGCGACGATGATGGCTTCGCCGAGGGCGTCCCCGACGCGGCCGGGGGCCTGATCGCCCACGCCCTGGCCAGCAGCGCACGCCTCGATCCGCGTGACCGCACCGGGCTGGCCCGCTCGGCGGTCCGCGCTGTGTTCCTCGAAACCCCGCAGACCGCGCTGGTCACCCAGATGCCCTTCCTCGGCTGGGCCGAGTTGGAGCTGGCCGGCGAAGAAGAAGTCCCCGCGAGTTCCGCGCTGCAGGCGATGCGTGAACTGGTCTGGGAGCATCAACTCCGCAGGAGTGATCTCAGCTGGAGCGACCGCGACCTGTCCGGCGGCATCGTCTTCACCGGTGCCCGCGCACCGCTGCCCAGTTGGGTCTCCATGCGCCCGCTGGCGTTCATCGCCTCGATGCTCGGCGATGAGCGTCTCACCCCCGGCTCGGCCGCCTCGGGCGAAGTCCCCGCCGAGATCGGACGCATGATCGACTCGCTCCGCTTCGTGCGCCAGCTCGTGGCCGAGGGCGAGATCATGCACCTCTACAGCGCGCACGACCGGGCCCACTGGGGCGTGCGCATGGCCCTTTGGGACCAGCGGATGCCCGTGGAGGTGGACGCGATGGCCCTGCTGGTGCTCACCGAAACCCTGGAGAGCATCGAGCGGATCTCGGCACGATCCAGCCCCTGAGCGGACCCGGCGAAAATCGGCCTTTGCGGGCAAATATAGGCCTTCTTTGCGTCTACAAATCGACCGAATTCCAAGCCGGTTTTTGGCGGTGCGCCTATGATTAAACGGCTTCCCGAAGACCTCGGGACGGACCGCGATGAGGCGGGCCGTCCGGCGGCGTTCAGAGCCCCGGCAACCGCCAGGAGACACCCTGCATGGCTGATAGTTTCGACTCCGATGGTCTGCCCCCCAACGGCGACGGGCCATCCGATCATCCCGATATCCTCGGCGCGGGTTCTTCCGACACCGATCCCGTCGCCATCGATCTACAGATCGAGCGCGAGCTGCAGGATTCCTACCTCACCTACGCGATGAGCACGATCATGGACCGGGCCCTGCCCGATGTCCGCGACGGCATGAAGCCCTCGCAGCGGCGCATCCTCGTCGCCATGAACGACCTCAATCTGCGCCCCGGCAAGAAGCACCTCAAGTGCGCCAAGATCTGCGGCGACACCTCGGGCAACTACCACCCCCACGGCGAATCGGTCATCTACCCCACCATGGTCGGCATGGCCCAGAAGTGGAAGATGAATGTCCCCGTCGTCGATCCGCAGGGCAACTTCGGCTCCATCGACGGCGACCCCCCGGCCGCCATGCGGTACACCGAGGCCCGCATGACCGCCGCCGCCGTGGACATGATGCAGGACATCAAGTCCGACACGGTCGACTTCCAGGCCAACTACGACGACCGCCTGCTCGAACCCACCGTCCTCCCCGGAAAGTTCCCCTACCTGCTGATCAACGGCGGCATGGGCATCGCCGTGGGCATGGCGACGAGTCTGCCCCCGCACAACCCCACCGAGATCTTCGACGCCATCGTCCGCGTGGTGAACAACCCCGAAATCGAGCTGCTCGAACTCATGCAGGACGAGACCGACGATGATGGCAAGGTCGTCCGCCGCGGCGTGCTTGGCCCCGATTTCCCCACCGCCGGCCGCATCCTGGGTCGCAAGGGCATCATGGACGCTTACAGCACCGGGCGCGGGCGCGTGACGGTCCGCGGCAATGTGCACATCGAGGAAACCCGCCCGGGTCGCGAGCAGATCGTCATCGACCAGATCCCCTACTCGCTGGTGCAGAACACGCTGGTGGAGAAGATCGTCGAGGCCGTCAAGGACGAGCGGATCAAGGACATCTCCGATGTCCGCAACGAATCCGGCCGCAACGCCCAGTCGCGCATCGTCATCGAACTCAAGAAGGGCGCGGACGCCGGCGTGGTCGAGAACCAGCTCTACCAGTGCACCCCGCTGCAGCAGACCTTCAGCATCATCAACATCGCCCTGGTCAACCGCCAGCCGCGGACCATGGGGCTCAAGCAGCTCATCGAGTGCTATGTCGATCACCGCATCGATGTGGTCAAGCGCCGCACCCGACACCTGCTGCGTGAGGCCAAGAAGAAGGCCCATGTGCTCGAGGGCATGATCTACGCGGTGATCGACATCGACGAGATCATCCAGCTCATCAAGTCCTCCCAGACCCGCGACGAGGCCATCGGCAAGCTCATGGAGCGCCGCTACACCATCCCCGCAGACCATCCCGCGGCCAAGGACATCCCCGCCCGGCTTATGAAGGCCATGCGCGACAGCGATGATCTCGGCGGCGTCCTGCTCACCCGCGTGCAGGCCGAGACCATCGGCTCCATGCGCCTGATCCAGCTCGTGGGCCTGGAGATCGAACGCCTCGTGCGGGACTACACCGCCATCATCGAAGAGATCGAGGGCTACGAGGCCATTCTGGCCGACCACCGCAAGGTCCTGGACATCATCGTCGCCGACTGCGAGGACATGAAGGCCCGCTACGGACGCGACCGCCTGACGACCATCGAAGAGGCCGCCGGCGATTTCGATATCGCCGAGCTGATCCAGGAGCAGGAGATGGCCGTGACCATCTCCCACTCGGGCTATGTCAAGCGTGTGGCATTGGAGACCTATCAGGCCCAGGGCCGCGGCGGCAAGGGCATCCGCGCAAGCGATGCCAAGGACGATGACTTCATCGAGCACCTCTTCGCCGCATCCACCCACGACGACCTGCTGTGCTTCACCGACTCCGGGCGCGTGTTCAAGATCAAGGTCTACGAGCTGCCCGAGATGAGCCGCACCAGCAAGGGACGGCCCATTATCAACTACATCGACCTCAAGCCCGGCGAGCGCACCTGCGCCTACCTGGCCATCAAGGACTTCGAGAGCGGCAGCAACTACCTCACATTCGTCTCCCGCGGCGGGATCGTCAAGCGCACCGCCCTCAAGGCCTACGCCAATGTCAACCGCTCGGGACTGATCGCCGTCGGGCTCAAGGAAGACGATGAGCTGCTCGATGTTCGCATGACCACCGGCAGCGACGATGTGATGCTCATCACCAGCGGCGGCATGGCCATCCGCTTCCCCGAGCAGGATGTCCGCGAGATGGGCCGGTCCGCCGCCGGCGTCAAGGGCATCGACCTCCGCAAGAACGCCGCCGTTGTCGGCATCGTGGTGGTGCCGATGGTGCTCGATGAGAACGACCCCGATGTCACCCACACCGCGCCCAATTTCCTCGAACGCAACCTCTGCGTGCTCACCGTCACCGAGCACGGCTACGGCAAGCGCACCCCCGTCGATGAGTACCGCGTCAATCCCGAAACCGGGCCCATGCGCAGCCAGTCCCGCGGCGGCAAGGGCCGCACGGACATCAAGCAGACCGCTCGCAACGGACCCTCGGTCGTGTCCATCGGCGTGTGCGACGATGAGGACATCGTCGTGATCTCCCGCAAGGGACAACTCGTACGCATGGCCGCCTCCTCGATCTCCAGCTACAGCCGCGGCACCCAGGGCGTGCGGGTGGTGGGGCTCAAGGACGGGGATTCGGTGATCGCCGCCGCGAGAATCGAGGAATCCGACGACGAGTCCGGCCCGGCCGGGCCAGGTGCCGCCGATTCCGAAAGCGGGCAGGAGTAACCATGGCCGTCGACTGGTCCGACAACATCGTGATCGCCAACCTCGCCGACGAGCCCGCCCTCAGCGATGAGCTCTCCATGATCTGCGAACGCATCGAGCAGGCCGGCGAGGACGACCCGGTCCCCCACGCGGTCCTCGACTTCCACGAGGTCAGCTATGTCAACTCGTCCAACATCGCCCAGCTCCTGCGCCTCCGCAAGAACCTCGATGCCCACGGGCGGCAACTGATCTTCTCCGCCGTCGCCGACGAGGTCATGAGCGTGCTGGTCGTCACCGGGCTCAACAAGGTCTTCGCCTTCGCCCCCGACCTCATCACGGCCATCGCCTCGATCCAGATCGCCGAGCCACAGTCCGCCGGTGAGCCCGAGCCCGATCCCGACGCGTGATCAGTGCTCACGCCCCCGACGAACTCAGCGCCCCCGCCGATGAGAGGAACAGGGCCGTGATATCGTCGGGCTGGTGCAGCGAGCCCACCTGGTGGTCCAGGTGCGATTCCAGCGTCGCGATCGCCTCAGCCAGCGTTCCGATCCCCGATCCGGCCTCGGTGAGTTCCTTGATGTAGGTCAGCGTGGGCCGCTTGCGTTCGTCGCCCACCGCCCCCTGGCTGGGGAAGGCCACCTCGAAGCCGTCGGAATAGATGATGAACACATCCCCCGGCTCCAGGCGCACGCTCGTCTGCTCGAACTCCACATCCGGGAAGACCCCCAGCAGCGGCCCCTCGGATTCGATCTGCTCGACCTCGCCGCTGCCCGCCCGGATCAGCAGCGACGGCGGGTGCCCGGCCCCGGCGATGGTGATCTCGTTGGTCCGCTTGTCGTGGATGGCGTAGGCCGCCGTGGCGAACCGCGCCTGATCGCCCGCGTGCTCGGTCATGGTGTTGTTGAGCCGACGCAGGGCCTCGCCGGGAGCCACGATCCGGCGCTGATCGCCCTTGCCCTCGACCTTGTGCAGCCCCTGGGTGATCACCATGGTCATCAGGGCCGCGGGCACGCCGTGGCCCACGGCGTCGGCCAGGAAGAAGCCGGTGTGGTCCGCATCGAGTTCCACGATGTCGTAGATGTCCCCCGAGACATACGAGGCGGGCCGGTACACGATGCCCATCTCGATGCCCTCGATCTCCGGCAGCGAGCGGGGCATGTATTCCCGCTGGATCGACGCCGCGCTGGCCAGTTCGTCGTGGAGCTTGTTCATCTCGGTGTGCACGGACTTGATCGACATCTCCGTCAGGGCCAGCTCGGTGGCAAGCTGCTGGATGGCGGGCTGACGCTGGGCCAGCGTCGAGAGGATGATCGCCGCGTGCTGAGGATCGATATACAGCGGCTCGCACATCAACCCCGAGCCCCGCAGCAGCATCGAGGCATGATCATGGGCCGGGGGGATCAATACCAGCGCCGGGCACAGGTGCTCGGCCAGCAGGTCCGCCACCCGCGAGATCATCGAATCGCTGTCGTTCTCAGAGAGGATCACCAGCACCGGCGTCTGCACCCGCCCGCCCCCCGGCTCGGTCCGCAGGAGCTGATCGAGCGTGATCGGCTCGGTCCCGATGCCGTGCG
>JBBDKK010000009.1:0-1851 GCA_040879395.1 Phycisphaerales bacterium | reverse complement strand
CCGCTTGATCCGCTGCGTCAGGCCGCCCTCGCCCATGGCCAGGTCCGAGCACGCGACCAGGACGGTCGGCCCGATGTGTCTGCTCCCTGCGATGCGTAGTCCCACGGGCCTCTCCTTGTACCCCCGCCGAGTCGATCCGCCCGCTCAGAGCCAACTTGGCGTTGGGCGTCGGCGGTCAGGCCACAGATCGTCGGAGCGGGGCGGGAAGTTCAGCCCGGTCGCCATTGGGGGGACATCCCGGCGGTTATGGGCAACCACGCCGGCTTACCACCCGTGGCAGGCCGCACGGCCGTCAGGGTCGAATGGTCCAAAGCTGGCGGAAATCCGTCCAATAACTCACATGGCGGAAGTCACTGGGTGATGGACTGGAGATACGCGGTGTCCAGCTCGATCGTCTCGCCCTCTTCCAGATCCAGCGTCTCCAGCGTGCCCCCCAGCAGCTCGATGACATACTGCGCGTTGTAGCGAGACGGGTACTTCTTCAGGCGCATCTCGTAGTCATACTGCGACTCGCCGGGGCCCTGGGGCTCCTCGACCTCCATGGCGTGCATCGCCACGATCCGGCCGGCGGCATCGAGGTAGATGATGTCGATATCGATCAGGCAGTCCCGCATCACAAAGCGGCGGAGGCGGGCATCGGGGAACGAAAAGAGCATCCCCTTGTCCGGATCCAGCGACTCGCGGCCGCCCAGGCCCAGCGTCCGCGATTCATCGTCGGCCACGATCTCGAGCATGAAGGTCCGCCCGCTGATCTCCACGGGCATGGAGCCGTCGACCACCGTGGGCCCGTTGCTGCAGCCGCCCAGGGTCATGGTGCACACCATGGCCAGCGGCCAGAAAATACGGGTCACGGTGGAGTTGGTAGCAATGGTTACGAACTGAGCCATGCGTTGTCCTCGGGGGTGAACACGATATCGTCGGTCCCAAGTCTATCGAGCGAAAAGCCATCGAGAAACTCGGCGGCGGACATCGGCGTGCGTTTGGGCGTGATCCCGCACCAGCGGGCAATCAGCCCGATGACCCGCTCGGGGCCGGGGCCCGCATCGCGATTGGCGAGCGATTCAATCCGGGTATCGCCGTGCCGCTTGGCCAGGCGGTGCCCATCGGGGCCGCGGATCAGCGGCAGGTGGAAGTATTCCGGCTCGGGCCCAAGAGAGAGGGCCCGGTACAGGAGGAGCTGGCGTGCGGCCGAATCCAACAGGTCGTTGCCCCGGACCACGCGGTTGACCCCGGCCAGGGCATCATCGACCACGACGGCCAGTTGATAGCTGGGGGCTGCCCGCTTGGTCCAGACCACGAAATCGCCGCTGATCGCGTCGATATCGAACCGCTGGGGTCCCATGTGGCGGTCGATGAAGCCCGTCTCGCCGGGTTCGACGACGAAACGCCAGTTCGCGCCCGTGTCGTTGAATGAATCCGGCCGGAGCGAGGGCCGCAGGGCGGGGTCGAAGCGGGTCTCGTGAGGCGGGCCGTCCGCGGGTGACTGGGGCGGGTGTGGGGCGGAGGCGGCCTCCTGGATCTGTGATCGGGTGAGCCGGCAGGGATAAACCAGCCCGTGTTCGGCCAGTGTTTGCATGGCCTGCCGGTATCGTGTGCTGTCGTCGGCCTGGGTGGTGGGCCCCGAATCCCAGTCCAGGCCCAGCCACTCCAGGGTGCGGATAGTGCTCCGTGTTCCCCCGGGTTTCACCCGGGAGCGGTCCAGGTCCTCGATGCGTAAAACGATGCGCCAGCCGTGTTTGCGGGCCATGGCCCAGTTGATGAGGAAGGCAAAGGCGTTGCCCAGGTGCAGCCCCCCGGTGGGGGAGGGGGCCAGACGGGTGACGGGGGCATCGGGCGGAAGATGGGCGGCGG
>JBBDKK010000008.1:0-8923 GCA_040879395.1 Phycisphaerales bacterium | reverse complement strand
GAAGATCGATCGGCGCGGGTCGTAGAGGTTGGTCGGTTCGCTGGTGAGCCCGTTGAGTTCGACGATCCCGAAGCCTTCGCCGCGGGAAAGCTCTTCGAGCGAAGCGCAGCGTAGATCGAACCGGCCGATATCGAACCCGCGCCCCTGTGCATCGTTGAAACGCTCGATCAGCGTGTTGATCCGCTCCGTGAGGGCGTCGGTGATCAGCTCATGCCCGTCGGTGAACATGGCGCCTTGGGCGTGGTTGCCTGCGAACCCCAGCGAGACGGTTTCGCCCTCCTCGGGGACCTCGTGCTGGACCTCGGCCATCCGCTCCAGGAAGACCCGCGCCTGGGCCCGGTGGCGTGGGTGGGCCAAGACCAGCCGCCGGATCGGATGGTGTCCGTCGCCGGTGAGCTGCGGGAAGTGCTTGATGGTCACCGCGTAGATGAACCCGCTGTGCCCGGCGTGGGCCGCGGGGTCGCGCACCGATTCCAGCGACCGCACCCAGAGCACGCCGACCTCGATCGGGCCGGGGTGGTAACGCTGGATGACCACGGGCTCGCCTTGATGGGCGTGGCAGTACGCTGCGAGCTGCGCATCGTCGCGGATCAGCTTGACCGCCCTGCCCCGCTCGCCGTGGTCGGGCTTGCAGATCACCGGGTAGCCGCCCAGGCGCGGGTCTTCATGGACCCGTTCAATGGCGGTTTGAGACCTTGCCTTGCGGTCAGATCCCGCGGCGATGAGATCGCAGTGCAGCACGCTGGGGTCGTCGCCCATTTTGGTGTTGATGTCATGCTTGGATTCCCCCTGCACCCCGCCGCCGGGCGCGTAGCCGGGGTTCACCGCTGTCAGCGGGCGCAGACCCTTGCCCGTGATCACCCGCTTGAATCCCCACCACAGCACAGGGGCGTAGATCACGGCGGTGGGCCAGTATTCGTGGTTGCCGCACCGGCGGAGCCAGCCCTTGATGCGCTGGCGGCCCTCCCAGGTCACGACGAGGCGAACAGTGATCAGGGCTATCCAGGTGAGCCAGAGGCCCGCGATCAGCCCAAACCAGTCCAGCCGATCCGCCAGCACCAGCGTCCACGCTCCGCCCACGATGCCGATCACAAAGGCCGGCATCACGAAAAGCATGCCCCGCAGCCAGCCCAGCACGGTCCACGGCCGATCGAGCGGACCCGCACCGCGCACAAGCCACCAGATTCGCCCCAAGACCATCGCCATCAGGGCGACGCCGAAATCGATGTCCATGAGCACCACGAAGAGCGTGACCAGCACGACGCCCAGTTGCGGTCGCCACCGCACCAGTACGACCCCACCGGACAGCACGATCCACCACGGCAGGTCGCGGAGACCCATTCCAATGATCCGCATGAACGCATCGCCACCGGATCGGTCGGGGACCGGGGCGAGGTCAACCACGCCGGTCTCGGGTGCGACGCCGGGTGTGTCGTGGCGGGCAAAGAACGGGTTGAGGTACTCGCTGCCGCGATGAGGATGCAGCATCGGAATGAAGTGCATCGCATCGAGCATGACCAGGCGGGAAGTGGGCATAAGGCGATGATGCTCTTCGGCTGCCCGAGCGGCGATGAGAAAATCGTGGCGCCCGTGCATGATCATCGTCGGCGTGTCGATCTTTTCCATCAGCGTGGCGAAGTCTCTTTGATCGGTATCATCGAAGAACCGTAGAAATGCGTGTCTTTCCGACGCGGGACCCAACGCTCCAAAGTGCGGGATCAGCTTTGCACCGTGCACCAGCAGAGCTTGGCCCGCTTTGTACTTGAAATGTTCGAAGATATACGAGCCGGTTCCCTCGGTGTGCTGCGGCCCGACCGATGCGAGCAGTGTGAGTGATGCGACGCGGTCGGCATCATCCTCGATCATTCGCAGTGCCACCGCTCCACCATTGGACCAACCCACCAGATGCACCTGGCCTTTAATGCCCATCGAGTCGAGCATCCGCCAAGCCAGTTCAGCGAACGCCGCTGCGGAGTAGTTTTCATATATCGAGCCCCGGCTCCGCGGTTCGGCTTGAGAGGCGAAGCCCGGTAGGTCATAAGTGATAACCTGTCTCCCGGATTCAGCCAGCAACGGTGTGAACTGTTCGAATCCGATGGCGGCCCCGGGTGAGCCGTGGATCAGCAGGACTGGGGGGAGCAATGAGTCGGGATCACCTTCAACTATCACCCTGTATTTCAGAGGGTTCTCATTGATCGGCAGGCCACTGGTATCGATCGAAAGGGTATAGGCACCCCTTTGATCCATATATCGAACGCCCCAATCAAGCCGCGACTCATCGAGAAGCGTGTCCACGACATTCGAAGCGATAATCAGTACCAGATAAACGATGGCGCACCACCACGGATGAGCACGAACAAGCCCGACTTTGGCCCGCCGAGGCCCACGGCGGGAAACCCGGGCTTGGGTAGGTAATTCAGCCATGATCGGTCTGATTGGTGGTCAGCGGCACCAGCTTGCGCCGTCGGATCTCGGCCGTGCCCAGTTGCCCGCACGCCGCCATCGTGTCCCGGCCCTTGGTCCGGCGACGGTTTACGAAGACGCCGCGGGCCATCAGCCGTTGCACGAAGGCGTCGATCGTCTCCTGGGTTGGTGCGGGCCAGGGCGAGTCGCGGCGGGGGTTGTAGGGGATGACATTGAGCAGCCCACCGTGGGATTTGCCTTTCTCGCGGGTGGTGTCCTTGGCGAAGGGTGCCATCCAGTCGGCTAGCTGGTCGGCGTGCTCGGGCTCGGCGTTGACGCCGGGGATGAGGACATACTCGATCATGATCTTGCGTCCGCCGCGGACTTCGCGGAGGTCGATCAGGACCTGCCGGAGGTCTTCCATGTCCCACTTGCGATTGATGGGCATGAGCCGCGAGCGGATCTCGTCGTTGGGGGCGTTGAGCGAGAGGGCCAGTCCCAGCTTGCCCCATCCCGGTTTCTGGACCTGCTGCTCGATGCGGCGCAGGCCGTCGACGCGCCCGACGGTGGAGACGGTGATCGCGCTCATGGGGATACCCGCGCTGTGGTGGTCGCTGAGGCAGGCGATGGCGGCGAGGACCTCGTCGAGATTGTCCAGCGGCTCGCCCATGCCCATGAAGACGATGTTGTCGATCTCGATACCTTCTATATACCTCGCCGCCCACCATTGCATGACGATCTCGGCGGCGGTCAGCGAGCGGATCAGCCCCATCTGGGCGGTTTCACAGAAATCGCACCCCATCGCGCATCCCACCTGCGAGCTCACGCACAGCGTGTGGGTCGTCCGCCCGGAGCGGCCCCGCATGGGGATGATGACTGATTCGATGTCGTCGAAGTCGATGCCGCGGTCGGTCAAGCGGTGGCTCGGATTGGGCAGGCGCTGGACGAACTTGATCGTGAGGCCCTCATCGACGGGCTCCTCGTGGCGTGTGACGATCTGCGGCGGGGAGATTCTGGCCGGAGGCTCATGGGCCGCCCCATCGCGGAAGACCGCGTGGTAGGCCGTCGTCGCCCGCCCCGGGCCGACACCCTCGCGCGCACAGGCCGCCTTGAACTGTTCCAAAGTCAGTCCCAGGGGGGATATAGGCTCGATTTGTGTCGCGCGGGCCATGGAGAAAAAGGATAGCACGCTTGAGACGCCGCTACCCACCCTCTTCTTTGCGCCTCTGCGTGATCTCCGCGTCCCTTCCGTTCAAAATCTCCCCGGCCGAGCGATATGATTCCCCCTCACCCTCCCTCCCGCCCGAAAGGCCCGCCCGCATGACCTGGCTGAAGATCAAAGACGCACTGACCGCCGATCCCGGCACCGCCGTGACCATCAAGGGCTGGGTCCGCACCAAGCGCGACAGCAAGGCCGACGGCGGGCTCTCGTTCATCGCCGTGCACGACGGCACCTGCTTCGACACCATCCAGGCCGTCGCTCGCAACGATTTGTCCAACTACGACGAGATCGCCAAGCTCACCACCGGCAGCTCGGTCGAGATCACGGGGAAGCTCGTTGAATCACAGGGCAAGGGCCAGAGCGTGGAGATCCAGGCCAGCGAAGTGACCATCATCGGCTGGGTGGAGGACGCCGACACCTATCCCGTCGCGGGCAAGCGCCACTCGTTCGAGTACCTCCGCGAGGTGGCCCACCTGCGGACACGGACCAACACCTTCGGGGCCGTCGCCCGCGTGCGGCACGCGCTGGCCAAATCCGTCCACGACTACATGGACGAGCTGGACTACTACTGGGTCCACACGCCGATCATCACCGGCTCGGACTGCGAGGGGGCGGGCGAGATGTTCCGCGTCTCCACGCTCGACCTGGCCAATGTCCCCAAGACCGAAGAGGGAGCCGTGGATTTCTCGAAAGATTTCTTCGGCAAGGAATCGCACCTGACTGTGTCGGGGCAGCTCAATGTCGAGACCTACGCGTGTTCATTGAGCCGCGTGTACACCTTCGGGCCGACCTTCCGGGCGGAGAACTCCAACACATCGCGGCACCTGGCCGAGTTCTGGATGATCGAGCCCGAAACCGCCTTCGCGGACCTGCACGACAACATCGAGCTGGCCTCGGGCATGCTCCGCCGGTGCGCTGCGGATCTGCTGACCCGGCGTGAGGACGATCTCAAGTTCTTCGATGAGCGGATCGAGAAGGGCATCATCGACCGCTTGAAGATGATCGCCGACGCACCCGTGAAGACCATCACCTACACCGACGCGATCAAGATCGTGCAGGAATCGGGCGAGAAGTTCGACTATGAGGTCAAGTGGGGCAGCGACATGCAATCCGAGCACGAGCGTTACCTGACCGAGAAGCATTTCAAGCAGCCCGTCGCCGTCATCAACTATCCCAAGGACATCAAGGCCTTCTACATGCGGCTCAACGATGAGGGCACCGACGGCGCGCCGGGGCGGACGGTCGCGGCCGTGGATATTCTCGTTCCGGGCGTGTGCGAACTTATCGGCGGCTCGCAGCGCGAGGAGCGGCTGGATATCCTTGATCGCCGGATCGACGAGATGAAGCTGTGCAAGGACGACTACTGGTGGTACCGCGACCTGCGAAAGTACGGCACCGTGCCCCACGCCGGCTACGGGCTGGGCTTTGAACGCCTCATCCAGTTCTGCACCGGCATGCAGAACATCCGCGATGTCATCCCCTTCCCGCGCGCCCCGCGCCAGGCGGAGTTCTGATGCGGTCGGTCGCGTTCCTGCTCAGTCTGCTGCTGGCATCGCCTGTCCTCGCCCGCACGCCGCTGCCGGCCGATGCGCTGGAATCTGTCCGCGTGCAGCGACTCGTTGAGCAGTTGGACGACGCCGTCGGCCGTGCTGATTCGGGGGCGTACATGGCCCTGATCGACCCGACGGACCCGGTCTTCGCCACCGAACAGCGTGCGTGGGCCAATGACTTGCGGGCGCACCCCGTCGAAGACATCGAGCTGTCGCTGATCGGCGATGAGCCCGTCCGCCTGCTCGAAGACGGCTCGGCCGCCGCCCGCATCCAGATCCGCTGGCGCGTCCCGGGGGAGGATGAGCCGCGGAGCGTTTCGTACGAGGCCGCCTTCCGCCCCGTGGGCGCGCCGGGCGGTCAGTGGGTGATGGCCGGTCGGGCATGGGGTGTGTCGCTGCTGGACACCCCCGGCGTGCGGGTGTACGCCGAGCCCGAGCACGAGCAGCTGGCCCTGCTGGCCCGATCACGCGTGCCTGAGCTGCGCGACGCGATCGCCGAGAACATGGGCGTCGCGTCCAGCGAGGACTCGGGGCTCCATGAGGTGGTGGTGAAGATCTTCCCCGACATGGCCTCCCTGCAGGCCTCGATCTTCCTTTCTTACACCGACCCGCTCTCGGGATGGAACGAGCCGGGGGAATCGATCAAGATCCTCGGGCGCGAAAACTTCCCCCAGCACCGCCTGGACCCGCTGCTTGCCCACGAGATCGGCCACGCCGTGAGCTTCGAGTTCGGCCCGGAGATCATCGAGGCCCCGTGGTGGGCGCTGGAGGGCATCGCCGAGGTGGCCGCGAATTTGTTCAGGGATTCGTGGGAGCGCAGGAACGAACGCATCACCCGCCTGGCCCGCGAGGACGACCTGCGGGATTGGTCGCTGCTCGCCGATTTCCGAGGCGAGGCCATGAACCACGGGCGGCATGTCTACCTGCAGGGGTGGTCGATGGTCGATTTCATCGATCGCACCTTCGGCGTCGATGCACGCAACGCGTGGTTCGCCGCGTTGGGCAACGGCGGCACGCTCGACGAGGCCACCGAATCGGCGCTGGGGATCGGGTTCGCCGAACTCGATGCCCGCTGGCGTGCATCGCTGCTGGAAGAGCCGGCGGATGAAGGGCCTGATTCGGATTGATGTTCGGGGTCAGGGCTGGACAGCGGCGGCCGAGCTGCCCAAGGGGTCGGCCGCGTCATCGGGCGCGAGCACCCGTGTGGGGGCCTGCGTCGGTGTCGGTACCGGCGTTGCCCGCAGGAACAGGGTGTAGAACCACAGCACGCTAGCCAGCAGCAGGGTCCACAGGGCGACATAGCCGATCGAGTCCCGCAGCTGCGCGGGCTTGTTCTTGACCGGCTTGGAGATCGCCAGCACCGCCCGGGCCGCCAGCGGCAGGCCCTGGACACGGGCGATGGTGACCGCCTGCGTGGCCCGCTCGCGACCGATGCGGAGGGCGGTTTCCCAGATGGATACTACATCCGCATCATCGTCGGCCTCCTCGATGCGTGCGAACGCCTCGGGCCGGGCGGCGGTGGGCGCAACCGCCGCCGGCGAGGGCGCGGCGGGCTGAGCCGGGGCTTCGTCGCCGGCCGGCATCGGGTCGGCTGAGTTGTGCTCTTCGTCGGAATCATCGGGATCATTGGAATCATCGGATTCGTCGGGTTCGTCTTCCTCATCGGCCTGGTCCGTGGGCTCATCGGGCAGGCCGAGCTGTTCCATCAGCGTGGCTGAATCCGTGTTTCGTGATACGCCCTGGGCATCGACCAGCTCGCCCTCGGGGGTCTCGAAATCGCCCATGAGCAGGTCGTCATCGAGCCCGGCGATGGCGTCGTCGAGGTCCTCGAGCGTATCGGCCCCGTGGTCGTCATCCAGCGCATCGGCGATATCGCTCAGCGGGTCGTCGCCGGCCTCATCGGGGGTATCTTCCGCGTTGTCCTGTTCCTCGATGCCGTCGCCGTCGAGGAGGTTGTCGATTGCATCTTCGATCAGTGATTGGGCGCTGTCGGCAACGGAATCGATCGCCTCTAACGCGTCATCGCCCTCGGATGCCGGTTCCGATTCGACCTCGGCGGTCACCTCTGCATTTTCCAGCGGCTCATCGGGCTCCTGAGGAGCGGGCTCGGGCGGGGGTTCTTCGGCCGCGGAATCGGGGATGCTCTCGTTCGCGTCCGGCTCGGGTTCAACTTCTGGCTCGGTTTCAGATTCCGGCTCTGGTTTCGGGGCGGTACCGGTTGCTGATTTGGCGGCTGACTTTGGCTTATCGGGGGCGCAGGCCTCCTCGATCTCGCTGAGCAGCGCATCGATCGAGGCGTCCAGGTCGAGTTCCTGGGATTCCGGATTGGTTTCATCATGGGCCAATGCACCGCGATCATCGGGAGATCGCGGCCCAAACTCAAGAGATATCGGCCGTATTCTCGCCAGAAACCCAAGCCGTGGCCTTCCCGGGGCGTCCTACGCTTGGGCATGCCTGATCCCCGCCCGATTGCTCACTGCATGATGTTCTCGGACCTGGCCGCCGCATCGTCGGGCGATCGCCTCACGGTCACCGGCGAGGAGGCCCACCACGCCGCCAAGGTCAAGCGCATCCGCGAGGGTGAGGCGGTGGCCCTGCTCGATGGCCGGGGTCGCATGGCGGTGGGGGCCATCGCCGAGATCGCGGGTTCCAAGTCCCGCCCCGAACTGGCCGTTCTGCTCGAGTCCATCGAAACCGTGCCCCCCGTTTCGCCGGTTGTGGAGGTCTGCGCGGCCCTGCCAAAGGGCGATCGGCTGGATCGGATGGTCGATCAGCTCACGCAGCTGGGGGTCCACGGCTTCCGCCCGCTGCTGTGCGAGCGGTCCCAGCGTAAGCCCGAGACGGTCCGCACCGACAAGCTGGAGAGGATCGCCGCGGAGGCCATGAAGCAGTGCCGGCGACCGTGGAGCATGGATTTTCGCCCCCCGATCACCTTTGGAGATGCGCTCGGCGACCCCGACGCGGTCGTCGCGGATGCCTCGGGGGAGGGGTTCTTCGCATCCGATGCCCGCCCGCGCACCACCCTGCTGGTGGGCCCGGAGGGGGGGTGGTCACCGGCGGAGCGGGAACTGATCGAGCAGCGGGGTGTCCGTACTCGGCGATTCGGGGTGTTTGTGCTGCGGATCGAGGCCGCGGCGTGTGCCGCGTCGGCTATTGTTCTTTCGCACGCCCCGCCCCCTGCCCATGGGCGTATTTGATATCAGGAGGCCGTCCAATGAAGTATTTTATCATTCTTGTGCTCCTCATCGCCGCGCCACTCGCCGGGGCCCAGCAGCTCAGCGGCGAGCACAAGCGTAAGGCCGAGACCGCGTCACTGCGGGCGATGGAGTATCTCTCCTCGCGCCAGAACCTGCAGACCCTGGGCTTTGATGATGATCCCGAGACCCAGGTCCTCCCGGCGATTACGGCCCTGGTGGTCGAGGGCTTCATGCTCCAGCCGGGCGTCGATGAGCGGAGCCACATCGTCATCCAGGGCACCCGCTACATTCTCAAATATGTCAAGCCCGACGGCGGTATCCATGATGGCATGTTGCAAAACTACAACACGGCCATCTGCATCTCGGCCCTCTCCAAGGTCCGCCGCCCCGAGGCCCTCGATGCGCTTCTCAAGGCCCAGCCCTACCTCAAATCGCTCCAGTATTCCGATGCCAACCCCGACAACCCCAACGACCCCGGTTTCGACGAGCCCATCGACATCGACCATCCTTACTACGGCGGTGTTGGCTACGGAAAGCACGGGCGCCCGGAC
>JBBDKK010000007.1:4295-8968 GCA_040879395.1 Phycisphaerales bacterium | reverse complement strand
TGGAGGTCGACCGCGATGTCGTGGGCAGCATCCGTGGCGGCTCGGGCGCACGCAAGCAGGAAACCTCCAGCGTCCGCTGAGCAACCGCCCGCGTGCCGCGGCGCACCGGGTCCCCGCTCCAACCGATTCAGCAACATGAAAAAACACCCCGCCGGGGGTGTTTCTTTGTACGCATGATGCGACATGATGCGACATGATGCGATTGCATCTGTGGGCTTATTCGGTCAGCGTCCGCGCCGTTTGGCCTTGCCGCCCATCATCTTGGACGGCAGCTTGGCGGGCACGATGCCGCCGGGGAACTTGGCCGCCATCTCCTGCGCGGAGAGCTTGTCGACCTTGGGCGCATCGTCCTGCTGGAACCGGTTCCTCTTGGGCTCGGTGGGCGCGCCCTTGACCTCGTAGGTCGGACGCCCGCCTGTGGGCTCGTCCTTCCAGTCCTCCGGTCGGGGCCGCGGCTCGAAATCCGGGTACTGCCGCGCCGGGATCTCCGCGTTGACCAGGATCTCGATATCGGTCAGCAGCGAGCCCTGGGCCGGGGTGACCAGCGACCACGCGTGCCCCTCACGCCCGGCGCGGGCGGTGCGACCGATGCGGTGGACATAGATATCCGGGTCATCAGGAAGGTCGTAGTTGACCACATGGGTGATCCCCTCGACATCAATGCCCCGCGAAGCCAGATCAGACGCCACCAGCACGGCCAGGTCGCCGCCGCGGAACTGGGACATCACCTTGTTTCGCTGCCCTTGGGAGAGATCGCCGTGGATCGCGTGGGCGGGGATATTCTTGCGCTCAAGATACCGCACCACCGAATCCACCGTCCGCTTCATGCGGCAGAAGACCAGCGTTAGCGCCGGCTCCTCGTGGGTGAGCAGGTGGGCGAGCATCCGCCGCTTGTCCCACGGCTCCACGGTCACATAGCCCTGCTTGACCAGATCGACCGTCAGGGCCCCGGCGCTGACCTCCAGCTTCTCGGCGTCTTGCATGTATTTGCGGGCGAGGCGTTCGATCTCGTCGGTGAAGGTCGCCGAGACGAAGATGGTCTGGCGGTCCTTGGGGCACTTGCTCAGGATCTTGCGGATGTCCTCGCGGAAACCGATGTCGAGCATGCGATCGACCTCGTCGAGGACGGCGAACTCGATATCGTGCAGGTGCAGGTAGCCGCGGTCGATCATGTCCAGCACGCGCCCGGGCGTGCCGACGATGATCTCGGGTCCCTGCTCAAGGGCCTTGGCCTGAACGCTGATGGACTGCCCGCCGTAGATCGCGCAGACCTTGATCCCGGTGTAGGGGGCCAGCTCCTCGATGTCCTGCTTGATCTGGACGGCCAACTCGCGGGTTGGGGCGAGGATGATGGAGATCATCGAATCGCCCGGCTCGATCATGTTCAGCAGCGGCAGCGCGAAGGCCGCGGTCTTGCCGGTGCCGGTCTTTGCCTGCCCGAGGATGTCCCCGCCCTCGAGGGCCTTGGGGATCAGCGCGGCCTGGATCTTGGTCGGATGCTTGAACCCCCGCTCGTCCATCGCCCTTGTGATGGTCTCACGCAGGCCCAGGTCGGCGAAGGTCATCGAGGTCTCGAAGGTGTCGCTTGACCAGCCGCCCTTGGGCTCGCTGATCATGCGTTTGCGTTCGGGTTCGCGATCGGCGCCGTCATCGCGCTTGCGACCACCGCTGCGCCTGCCCCGTTTTTTACCGTCTTTTCCGCCCGATGATCTTCCCTGTGCGTCGCTGTCGCGGTACTTCTCGCTCATGATGTTCCTTGTCGATATGCCCCGTTTCAGGGCGCTCGCCGAACCGGGTCGTGATCCTCACACCCTCGGCTCCGTCGTGGCATCCCCAACGACGGGGACGCGTAGGGGGAATCATAGGCCCGGTGGTGACAGGGACTTGGGGTGGGTGCAGGGCTGAACGCGAAGGGCGCAAAGGGCTCGAAGAGGGGATTGAACGCAGAGGTCGCAAAGTTCACGCAGAGGTCGCGGAGGCAGGCCGGTGGTTCAGGGGGCCGGGTGCAGATGTTCCAGAACCCGTTCCCAGTGGAACTCGCAGTGAAAGTCCGCCCACGCGGCCCGGAGTTGGTAGTCTGGGGCGAATGTGCCAAGATACTCCGGCGAGGGCGTAAGAACCGGTTCGCTCCGTATACATCACCAGAATGATGAAAAGTTGCGATAGATGTGCCCACGCTCCGAGGCATCGAGCCGCCGATCCGTGGCCCGCTCGAACGACAAGCCGAACCACACCGCGCCCACGGCCTAAAACACCAGCAAAGGACCAATCCACCTCTTCAATCTCATCTCCTCTCTGCGCCTCTGTGTAACCTTCGCGATCTCTGCGTTCAGTCCCTCTTCGAGCCCTTCGCGATCTTCGCGTTCAGTCTTCTTCTTCCGGCCTGCCCAAGACGATATCACCGAATAGAGTTGCACGGCAGACCGAGCAGCACGCCAACCGCATCCCCGGGGAAACCATGAAAAACTATGACCAGCAGTTCTTCGCGGACCGCGACGACCGGACACGATACGCGGCCCAGCGCGTGCTCGATATCACCCTGGAGATCCTGCCCCCCATCAACTCGTGCATCGACATCGGCTGCGGGGTGGGGACATGGCTGCGTGTGCTGGCCGACCGCGGGGTGGACGATGTCGTCGGGGCCGAGGGCGACTGGCTCGATACCTCCCTGCTGATGATCGACCAGGACCGCTTCATGCGCATCGACCTGCGCCGCCCCGTCGAGATCGGCCGCCGCTTCGACATGGCCATCTCCCTCGAGGTCGCCGAGCACATCACCCCCGAGGAGGGCGACCGCCTGGTCGGCACGCTCACCGAGGCCGCGGACTTCGTGCCCATCGACGCCATCCGTCCGCGGATTTGGGACGATGATCGCGTGGCCGTGTGGTACCGCCAGAACACGATCCTGTATGTGCGCGGCACCCGGCTCGATGAGCTTGCCCAGGGCACCACCGCCGCGGACCCGGGCACGCTCTCGATGGTGCATCCCGAGTTGTACACCCGGCGGCTCCTGCGGGCGCACTCGCTCGGTGGGGGCGTCAAATCCGCGCTGCGTTCGCTGGGCGGGGGCGGCCGCGCCGTCCGCACGCTCCGGCGGGCCGAGCCGCCCACCAAGTAATCAGTGTTCTGACCGATGATCCGCGGGCCGCTCGCCGAGCCGCTTCTTCTGCATGATGAACACATGCTTCATCGCCACGCCGATGCCCACGCCGAAGCAGGCGATGAACCCCCGCGGGCCGTCGCGGTAGCCGTGCTTGAGCACAAGCTGCTTGAACACCGCCACCGGGGGGCGGAAGACGATGTCCGAGACCCGCCCGCCCCGGTCCGTGAACTTCGCGGCCCGCGCGCCGAAGAAGATCTGCCGCTCGAAGAGGTGCTCAAGGTCCCGCCATGTGTCGTGCCGGCAGATGCCCGTCAGCCGCGCCGAGGGCCCATCGACCGTGATGTGGTCGTGCCCGCCCACCCCGCCGGGGCCCACGCCGGTGATCTGAAAGCGCTCGGGCCGCACCAGCCGCATCCGCCATTCAGGCTGGAAGGTGTGTCGGAGCCAATCGCCCAGGAACCAGACCATGCGACGGATCTCGTAGCCAGCCGCCGCCGAATGCTCATCACGCACCGCCTTGGCGATCGAATCCCGCAACTCGGGATCGAGCGACTCGTCCGAATCCAGCAGCAGCACCCACCGGGCGTGCCTCACCAGCGTCATGGCGAACTTCCGCTGCCCCACCATGCCCTCCCAGTCGTGGTGCACCACCCGCGCCCCCAGCGACCGTGCCAGCTCGACCGTGCCGTCGGTCGAGCCGCTGTCGACCACCAGCACCTCGTCGGCGATGTCCATCACGCTCCGCAGGCACCGCTCGATGACATCGATGTTGTCCATCGTGCAGATCGCCACCGCCAACTGCAGGCGGTCGCCCGACTGAGAACTGGGCGGAGAGTCGGGCCGGGATTCAGATGCGGAATCGGGCGGGGAAGGCACGGATGACGACCTCGGGCGGGGAAAACGCGGCTCGCGGCCGCCGCGATGACGCCCGCCGCAGCATCATAACCCCCGCCCCCGCCGCCCGCACGGATCAGCACACCCCGCCGGGGCGTATCGGGACGAGCAGCGGCACTTGATCCCGTAGACTCCAACCGGCCAGACAGCGGGATATAGAGACTCGGCAACCATGACCACCGGCAAGATCAGTCAGGTACGCGTGGCACGCTACGCCCACGATGGCGGGTACGCGGCCGTCGAATGGCTCCGCGCCTTCCAGGGCGTCGAGATCCCCGCCGACATCAGCGATGGCGACGGCCCGGCCATCGCCCGCATCGGCGTCCAGATCAACAAAAAGCGGGCCATCGATGTCATTCTGCGCATCGAGAAAATCGAATCCCTCGCCGACCGCGTCCGCGCCCGCCTGGGGCGCACGAGTTCCGATGCCCTCTTCAAAGACCCCGCCGCCTGCCGCGCCCGTGTCCCGTCCGCCCAGCGCCCGCTGGCTGTCCTGGCGGCCCGGCACATGGGCGCAGCGGTGCGGATTCTGGTGTGCCAGCCGCGGGAGGACGCGGTCACCGAACCCCCGGACGATTTCTCGTCTGCGACTTGATAGCAAACTACAAGGCGAATCTCAAATACCTCTTGCGGGTGCCACTACTCGACGCGCAGCGGCGCAGTAGTGCGTATGCAC
>JBBDKK010000007.1:0-4285 GCA_040879395.1 Phycisphaerales bacterium | reverse complement strand
GCGGCTGCGCCGCGAGTAGTGGCACCCCGATTTTCATCGCTACTGTGAAATCATCCCCGGTATCCTCTATAGAAGGTACGGTTTAGATCACGCAGGCCCGTTTTCCCGCGCCACGGCCAACGCCCTCCGGACCGCCGCCCGCTCGAAACGCGCTGTATGGGCTACGCTCGTGCCCAGCACCCGCGCCATCGCCGCCCGCGTCGCCGCCGACCGCCCGATGCCGTAGCGTCCGGAGAGCACCCGCCGGTCTCGCCCATCGAGCCGATCCAAAACCGCCACGATCCGCGGGTCGGGCTCCAGCCATCGCTGCCATGTCGATACCTGGCGTGTCCAGTCCGCGATGGCGTGCCCCGGCGGAATCCGGCGCATCGCCTTGCCCTCGTTGGCTGGCTGGGCGATATCCGGCATCCTCGATACCAGCCGCGTCACCGCCAGCCCCACCGGCGCGGCCAGCCGCCCCCCCCGTCCCCCCCGCCCCGGGTCGTACCGGTCGATCGCCCCCGACGCCGCCCACAGCCCCGAAAGCACCAGCTGCGCCGCCCGCGCCGGGGCCAGCGTGTCGATCAGCCCGCCCAACTGATGCTCGATCGTCGAAAGAATCAGCGGCTGCTGCGCCCGCAGCAACGCGACCTTCAGCGCCGCCACACGCCGCAGATCCGTCTCCGCCGCGTCCAGAAGCGTCCCCGACACGCCCTCACGCTCCATCCTCTCCGCGGCCTCGCCCGCCCGGCGCGCCAGCATGAACGCCGCCAGGGCCCGCATCCGCTCCTCATACACCACCACCGCCCCGCGCCGTCGCATCCGCCCGATCAACTCGCTCAGGTCCCGCGGGCCCTCGGCCAGCCCCAGCCCAGCCACCGGCTCGGATTCCAGCGCCTCCGCCAGCACCCCCGCATCGAGCCCGGACGCCGGCAGCCCGTAGGACATCAGCAGATCCATTCGCGCGCTGTTGATCGCCCGGTGCACGCTGCCCACGCTCCGCCCCGACCGCTCGGCGATGGCCGCCGGCTCGATGCCCCGCAGCAGCGCGCGATACGCCAGCATCCGCTCGCGGGTGCTCGCCGGGCCCGGCTCGGGGAAGATCGCCGATTCAGCGCCCCGATCGAGCCGCAGAAGGGCCTTGCGGACACCCTCGTGGGAATGGCCGGTCACCGCCGCGATCCGGGCCGCGGCCCGCGAGCGGGACCACCCCAGCCGATCCCGATACCGGCGCGCCCGCCGCCGGATCCGGTCCAGCTCCGCCGACCCGATCCGGTCGAACCGCGCCGCCCGCCCCAGGCGCTGGGCGTGGATCTCCTCGAACCATTCCACGGCCGGCCGCAGAAACACCACCCGCCGCCGCCCGCCGCCAAGGTCGATCCGCCGCGCGATCAGGCCCAGACGCCGGTACCGCTCGATCGTCTTGCGGCTCACATTCCACCGGGACGCCAGCGAGTCGATCGTCTCATACGCCTCGCCGATGTCCTCCATCGTCAGCCCCGCCGCCTCGGACACCGATTCGGCGATCGCCGACAGGTCCCCCCGCAACGCTTCGCCGGGCACCAGGGCCGGATCGGCGATATCCGGGCGGTAGGCGGTGATGCGGAAGACGATCCAATCCTCGGGATAGACCCCGCCGGGGTCGATCTGCGGGGCCAGCGCATCGATCCGGGCGAGGTGGCGCAGGAGCGTCGGCTTGGACGCGAATCCGAGTTCGCCGGCCAACTGGGCGATGCAGGGCGTTCTGGGCTGGGAGACCGCGGGCACGGGGGGACTTTAGTGCCCGCCGCCGGTCAGCGCGGCGCTGTCGATCTCCACCCAGCGCGGGTCGCGGGCATCGAGCAGCCCGTGCTCGCGGAGTTTGCCGAAGAACACCCCCACCGCCTTGCGGGCCCGGGCGTCGGGGTTGAACTTGAGAAGTTGCCCTATATAGGTCCGCGCCAGGTCCGCGGGCCAGTGGTGCCGGGCGGCCTCGCGGGTCACCAGCCAGTCGAGCCGCTGGTCGTTTCGCAGCCGCACCCGTTCGAGCATCGCCGCCGCCTCGGCGATTTTCGGGCTCCCCGCATCCGCCCCGCGGCAGACCCAGCTCGCGTACACGAACGGCAGCCCGGTCAGCGTCTTCCAGGCGTCCCCGAGGTCGATCTGGTATGGATACCGCACCGCCGGGGGCGAATCGACGACCACCTTGTCCCCGATCAGCAGCAGGGTCTGCGGCCAGGCCTGATCGGGGCTGTCACCATCGGACAAGCCCTCATCGCCGGGAGCGGCGGGGGGCGAAGAGGCAGTGATAACCCCCATGCGTTCGCGGGCGTCGTAGGGGGTGAACCGGGCGCGGACGCCGTGGATCTCACGCAGCAGAATATCGGCGAGCAGGACGGAGGTATGGCTATCGGTATCGGCGTGGACGGCCGTGATTTCCGCCGGGGGGATGGCCGAAAAGAGCCGCACGGTCAGGGTCGGCCCGTCGCAGCCGATCATCCCCGCCGGGATCAGGGCCAGGTCGTTCCCCGGGTCGGCGGCGTCCACGATCGAGGCCAGCCCGATATCCGCCTCCCCGCCCGTCACCATGCCGGCGATGCGGGACGGAACGGCCTTGATCAGCGTACAGCCCGACCAGGTATCCAGCCCCTCGATCAAGGTAACGGTGTTGAGAAACTGTACAGCGGCGATTTTTATTTGCATCGGACATGCTCCGTGGAAGGGGCAAACAGCCGGTTCAGCGGCTATGAATCACGAAATTCCGCCGTCCAACCGATACATTGGCTGGCAAACACCGCATTCATCCGTACATTGAATGCAGGACGAGACACCATAGCCGCTCGGAACGGGTGTGAAGGCCGACAAAGTACGCGGTCACTCTCTCTGAACAGGGGCGTTCCCGCCCCGAAGCGCACCAGGTGCGGGGGCTTTGGTTTCTCAGACTATTTAAAGTGCGGCAGGTAACTCCTCCGCGATGGTTCGATCAGGTGGGTCCAACAGGGCAAGATCACGGACCGGTGTTCCTTCCCGGTCCAACGAACCATTACGAGTTACCTACCCACCCGGCGTCGGGTTGCGCTACAGCCCGGCGTCGATTTTTTTTGCCCGCTCCCCCCTCCTTCGGCCCGCCACCGGGCCCAATGGCCCGATTGCCCGTCATCGGACAAGCCCGGGGACGGCGATGGCCGATAGTCCGGGCATGACGGGCCGATCTCAACAATCCAACCTGATCCTCATCGGCGGCGGCGGACACGCCAAGGTGGTCCTCGATTCGCTGTCGCCAACCGACCGCGCCCGGCTGGCCGGGTTTGTGGACGATGATCCCGCCCCCGGCTTGCTGACGATGCCCGACGCCCCGCCCCACATGGGGCCGCTGGACGGCGAGGGGTGGATGCCGGACGCGGAAATCATGATCGCCGTCGGGGACCTGAACCTGCGGCGGGCGTTGATCTCGCGCCTGGCCGCGGTTGCCTGCTGCCCGGCCGTCGTCCACCCTTCGGCGGTGGTCTCGGCATCGGCCGCGCTGGGGGCGGGGGTGCTGGTGGGGCCCGGGGCGATCATCAACGCCGGGGCCCGGGCCGGGGACCACGCGATCATCAACACCGGCGCGATCATCGAGCACGACTGCGTGCTGGGGGTCAACACTCACATCGCCCCCGGCGCCACACTCGGTGGCGGGGTCCGCGTGGGCGAGCATACGCTGGTGGGGCTCGGGTCGACTGTCCTGCCGGGGATCGCGATCGGCGACGGCTGCGTGGTGGGCGCGGGGTCGGTGGTGATTGGGGATGTGGAGGATGGGGCGACGGTGGTGGGTGTGCCGGGGCGGGTGCTGGCGCGGGATGTATGAATGATGGTGGCACAGGCGTCTCGCCTGTGCGGAAATAATGATGCACAGGCGGGACGCCTGTGCCACCGGGCAACCCCCACACGCTCCATCCCGACCCCATTGGACAAATCACCCCCAATACGCCATGATGGGGGTTCATGGATATCAACGCGTTTATCGGGAAGTGGTCCAGGTCGCAGCTGTCGGAGCGTGCGGCTTCGCAGGAGCATTTTATTGATCTGTGCCGCCTGCTGGGGGTGAAGACGCCGGCGGAGATTGATCCGACGGGGGATGTGTTCACCTTTGAGAAGGGGGCGAAGGTCTCCGGGCCGGCGTCTGCGGGGAGCAAGGGTGCTCACGGCTGGGCGGATGTGTGGTACAAGGGGCGGTTTGCGTGGGAGTACAAGCGCAAGGACAAGCACAAGACGCTGGGCGAGGCGTACCGGCAGTTGCAGCAGTACCGCGAGGACCTTGAGAACCCGCCGCTGCTGGTGGTGTGCG
>JBBDKK010000006.1:0-9000 GCA_040879395.1 Phycisphaerales bacterium | reverse complement strand
CGTTTCAAGGAGATCATGTACGACACGCTGCACTACGAGCTGGGTCAGCCCAAGCGCGTCACGACAGCCGCCGGGCCCTTCACCCTGCAGAAGATCAAGCAGCACGGCGGGGTGTGCGCGGACCAGGCGTACTACGCGGAGCATGTGGCCAAGGCGTGCGGCGTGCCCTCGGTCTATGTCGTCGCCAAGGGCGCGGATGTGTCGCACGCGTGGGTCGGGTTCGTCGAAGCCCGGGGACGGCGCATGGAGTGGAACTTCGATGCGGGCCGCTACGATGCCTACCAGGATCTGCGTGGCAATATCGTGAATCCGCAGACGGGCAAACGGGTGAGCGACGGCATGGTGGGGATCCTGGGTTCGGCGATGGGCGCGCCCAACGAGGAGGTGCTGGCGACGCGGGCGGCGGCCCGGGCCGTCAACCGGATGAACCAGCGCGCCTGGCGGCCCGGGAATGACATCCAGCTCGACGATCGCGGCAATGTGCGTTCGGCGCGGGCCGGGTCGGTGGAGGATCAGCTCGCCCTGCTGCGCGCGGTGCTGACGGACAATGCGGGCGCGCCGGCGGCCTGGAACATGGTTCGGGAGATCGCCGCCATGAGCGGTATGACCGAACAACAGATGGACACCTGGACACGGGCGGTGATGCAGCTCGCGGGGCGTCGGCACCAGGACTTCGCCTACGACTTCCTCGTGGACATGATCTCGACGGTCAACGATGCGCAGCGTCAGCATGAGATGTGGGAGTGGGCGTTTAACCAGTTCCGTTCCCGCCCGGACCTGGCGGCGGGGATCCGTTTCCGGCAGGGCGCGCTGTGGAGCCAAAACAACAACCAGGAATACGCGTGGCTGGCGTACAAGGATGTCGCCGACCGGTTCATCAACGAAGGCCCGATGGTGGTCGAGGCGTTGTCATCGATGGGCGAGATGCTCGATCGAGCGGACAAGCGGGACCAGCTCGTGCCCGTGCTCGAAGACGCGGCCCGGCGTGTGCGTCGCCCGGGCGAGATGGGAACGCAGTTCGCCACGCAGTCCAACTTCTACAAGATCAACTCGATGCTTGCCGACGAGTACGAGCGGATGGGACGGACCCAGCAGGCATCGCAGTTGCGGCAGCAGATCGGTGTGCGGGATTAAAAAAGCTGCCTCCAGGGGTCTGGAGGCAGCCGTAGGATGCCCGTTGGCATCTGCTTTCGTATCGCGGGTTGCGTCAACGGCAACACCGTCGAGCTGCCGCTCTATCGGCGCAACCCCTTCATACAGTCATACTTGGACACTGAATCACCTCCTTTAAGAAAAACCCGTCCCAGCCGTCGCGGGAGTATGCCCGCCGCCGGGTGTCTTTCCCCTGCGCCGTCACGCAGGGCTCATCGCCCTCCGTCGGCTCGGGTGACGAGCCGTGGAGGTCGTCGCGGTGCGTGGGGCTTTGCTCGGGGTGGTTCGCACCCGTTCGCGTTCCCTCGCGTTTCCGCGATGATGTATTATCGACAAGTTCGTGGCTCTTGCAACAGCGGATGCCGATTATCCCGAGTTTTGGGAGAAATTCGGTGACTGGTTCGGGGGGTGCGGGCGGGCCCGGTCCGGAAAGTCTCAGCCGTCGAACTCGTCGAACGCGCCCTTTTCGGCCTGCTCGTCGAGGTACTTCTGGAAATCGCCCATCTTATAGGAGATGAAACAGAAGGCGTGGTGGAGCGTCAACCACTCGAGATCTGATTTGTCCTCCGGGAGGTCTTTGCGGATCTTATTGAACTCGGCGAGGATGGTTTCGGCTTTCATATCGGCACCTCTTAGCAGGGTGGGAGCTTGACGGGGAAGAGCGGGTTTGGCTTGTGGCCGCGGGGTGGCGGCCTTGTCTCATCCGGATCGTAGAGGCCGCGGTGCCCATTTCGTGAGCAGCGAGGCGAGATAGACCGCGCTCTGGACGAGCACGATGCACGGACCGACGGGGTAGCCGGTCTCGAAACCGATCATGAGCCCCAGCACCGTGCCCAGCAGGGCGATGGCGATTGACCAGACGAAGACGGTCCGGAGGTTGGCGCTGAGGTTGAGCGCGGCGGCACCGGGGAGTATCAGGGCCGCGGCGGCCAGGATCACCCCCACCACCTGCATGGCCATGACCACGGCGACGGCCAGCAGCACCAGCAGGGCGGCGGTCATGCGTTTGGCGTTGATCCCGAACGCATCGCAGACGGGTTCGTCGAAGGCCCAGAAGATCAGCCGGCGGCGGATGGCCCAGACGATGACCATGATCGCCGCGGATGTGAACAGGGCGGTGAGGGCCTTGGTCCAGTCGGTATCGAGGATGTTGCCGAAGAGAATCTCTTCAATGACATGGTGCTCATCGCTGTGGGCGCTTTGCATCCCCTGGGCACCATGGTCGTGATCGGCGTGATCCGCATGGTCTGTTTGGGTCTCGGCGATGGCCGCGGCCGGGGGATGGTCGTGGCGGGCTTCGTTGATGGCGAAGAGGATGAAACCCAGGGCCATCGACGCGCTGAGGACGACGCCGATGGCGGTGTCGGTCCGTCCCTTCTGGGAACGCATCAGGGCGGCGATCATCAGGGCGGCGAAGATGCTGAAGACGACGACGATGGACATCTGGGCAAGTTGGCCGGCGGCGGTGGCGCCGTGGAATCCGAGGATCAGCGCGACACCCACGCCCCCGAAGGCGGCGTGCGAGACGCCCTGGCCGATGAATGCCAGCCGCTTGAGGACGACGAAGACGCTCAGGACGGCGCCCATGAGCGAGATCACGAGCGCGGCGATGATCGCGGGGTAGAGGTCGGGCCCGCTGAGCAGGTCGAGTGTGTTCATGGCGTCTCTCCCTCGCCACCATGGATCGGATCGTGCTGGTGGGACGGATCGTCGCAGCTGTGGGCGGTGTGGGCGTCGATGTGGATCTCGCCGAAGATCGGGGCGACATCATGGGCGAATACCTGGGCGAGGACGGCGGGGGTCAGGCCCTGGGGGGCATCATGGAAGTGGAGCGTGCGTGAGAGGCAGGCGACGCGATCGGAGACGGCGGCGATGGCCCGCATATCGTGGGTGACGACGATGGTGGTCAGGTCCAGTGCGTCGTGGAGGGTGTTGATGAGTTCGCCGAAGCGCTGCTGGCCGGTGATGTCGATGCCGACGGTGGGCTCGTCGAGGATCAGCAGGCGGGGTCGGGTGACGATGGCGCGGGCGATCATGGCCCGCTGGAGCTGCCCGCCGGAGAGTGCGCCGATGGGCCGCTCGCCCAGATCGGCGATGGCCAGCAGGTCCAGCGCCCGCTGGACCGCGTCGTGGTCTTCTGAGCCGAGCCGCTGCCAAGGCATCAGGCGGCTACTCAGGGGGAGGGCGACGACCTGCCGCACGCTCAGCGGCCAGTCGCGGTCGGCCTCGATGCGTTGCGGGAGATAGCCCATGATGCCGCGTTTGCGGGCGTGGGCTGGTGTGTCGCCCATGACGGCGATGGAGCCGGCGGTGGGTTTGATCAGGCCGAGGATGAGCTTGATGAGGGTGGATTTGCCGCCGCCGTTGGGCCCGAGGATTCCCAGGCGTGTGCCGGGGGCGACGGAGAAATTGACATCGTGCAGTGCGGGGGTTGAGCGGGCGTCGATCCCGGATGCGGGGTAGTCATAAGAGACATGGTTAATCTCGACGGCGTTTATCTCGACGGCGGGGGCCGCTGCCGGGTAGGCATCGCTGCGGATGGTGTCGGGCGCGTGCATGGGCGATTATTGAGAATCGGTTGTCATTAATCAAGCCGGGGTAGCGGGGGATGCATCCGTGGCGTTTGAGGATCGCGGTGCGGGCGACGAAAGGTGAGATCGGGTCTAGAATAGCGGCTCGATGGGGCGGTAGCTCAGTTGGTAGAGCGCATCGTTCGCAATGATGAGGTCGAGAGTTCGAATCTCTTCCGCTCCACTTACCTTTTCTGTTATAGTCACCCCCATGGCCAGCCGCGTAGTGAACAAGGCTCAGGGGTGTCTGCTCGGTCAGCTCGCGGGCGATTCGCTCGGTAGCCTGGTCGAGTTTCAGAGCCCTGAGGAAATCCGGTCGGCGCACCCTGAGGGTGTGCGGGATCTGGTCGACGGCGGGGTATGGGACACGCTGGCCGGACAGCCCACGGACGATTCAGAGATGGCGCTGCTGCTGGCCCGATCCATCGTGGATGCGGGTGGGTACGACCGGGATGCTGCCCGGGAGATGTATGATGCCTGGATCGAATCGGGGCCGTTCGATTGCGGCATGACGATCGAGGCGGGATTGCGGGGGCGGCCCAATCACAAGAGCCAGGCCAACGGGGCGCTCATGCGGGCGTGCCCGATCGGGATACTGGGCGGCCTTTTCCCATTGGAAGAGGTCGATCGGTGGGCGCGGCTCGACGCGGCGATCACGCACCCCAACGAGGTGTGCCTGCAGGCCAACGCGCTTTTCTGCATGGCCATCGCGACCGCGGTGGCAACCGAGATTTCCGCATCACAACTGCATGAACGGATCCATCATTGGTCGATCGAGATGGACGCGGATATCTCGGTCAGAGAAGTGATCGAGCGTTCGTGCAACAAACCACCGGCCGATTACCTGACCTTGCAGGGCTGGGTGCTGATCGCGCTCGGCAACGCGTTGTACCGGCTGCTTCACGAGGACTCGCTCGAGGAAGCGGTGATCGGCACCGTGATGCGCGGCGGGGATACCGACACGAACGCGGCGATCTGCGGGGCGCTTCTGGGCGCGGTCCACGGGTTGGACGCGGTTCCTGATCGCTGGCGAGAAGCGATCTTGAACTGCAGACCCGAGCAGGGACGCGAAGGGGTGCAGCGCCCAAGGCCACGGTTGATGTGGCCTGTGGGCGCGATGGAACTGGCAGAGAAGCTCGTCGAGATGGGTTCCCCAGCTGCGCAGTGAGCATCGCTGGCTTGGGCTGGATAATGCATCCGATCTCAATTGTCAATCGTGTGATGGTGGCCGTGTCTCGTCATCATCGAACACGGCTCGGATCGCGGGTGTGTCGAGATCGTCGAACTGCCCGCGTTTGGCGGCGACGATGAAGGCCCAGACGCCCAAAGCCGCCAGCAGGATCGCCATGGGGATCATCACGAGGATGACGGACATCACACGCCTCCTTTGCGGTGCCAGGGGCGTGTCGCAAGGGCGACGACGCTGAGTGAACTCAGGGGCATAATGATGGCGGCGATCAGGGCACTAATGAGCCCCGCGATGGCCAGCGATGCCGCGAGTGTGTTGTAGGTCAGCGAGACGCCCAGGCCGATGCGGATGGTCTTCATGGTGTGGCGCCCGAGATCGCACAGGGTCTCAATAGGCATCAAGCCGGGGGCGGTGAGGTAGACATCGGCGGCCTGCAGGGCGGCCTCGGCCCCGCCGTGGACCGCGATGCCGACATCGCTCAGGGCCATGGCGGCGGCGTCGTTGATCCCGTCGCCCACCATGACGATGCGTCGGTGCCCCTGATCGCGGAGCGTGCGGACCAGCTGGGCCTTGTCCTCGGGCGATGCGCCGCCCACGGCGTGGTCGATGCCGACCTGAGCCGCGAGCTGCTGGGCGATGGCGGGGTGGTCGCCCGAGCACAGGTGCAGGGTCCAGCCGCGGGCCCTGAGTGCGTTGACGGCGTCGATGGTGTCGTCACGCAGCGGGTCGCCGATGCCCAGCACGCCCAGGTTGCCTGACTCGTCGGCGATGACGACGGGGGTGAGCGACTCGTCGAGCATGGTCCGGACGCCCTGCTCGGTCGGCGCGTCGAGCGATGCGAAGGTACCGATGAACGCGGGCGAGCCGATCCGCACCCAACGCCCATCGACCCGGCCCTCGATTCCTGCCCCGGGGGTCTGGGTGATGTCGTCGGCGTGGGGGATCGGCCCGTCGCCCGCGGCTTGAGCGATGGCCCGGGCGAGCGGGTGGTTGGAGTGCGCCTCGATCGCGGCGGCGGCGCGGAGAAGCTGATCGTCGCAGTGCCGGCGCACGACGCTGGTCCGGCCCTGCGTGAGGGTGCCGGTTTTGTCGAGGATCATGATCCCGTTCATCCGTGCCGGGTTGCTCATGGCCTCGACGGCGGCGGCGGATTTGATCAGTATCCCCCGCTTGGCGGCACGCCCGAGGGCGATCGACATGGCCATGGGCGTCGAGAGCCCGAGCGCACAGGGGCAGGTGACGATGAGCAGGGCGGTGGCGAACTCGATGCCGGTGCGGACATCGGCGCGGATGGTCCAGAGCGTGAATGTGATCGCGGCCAGGGTGATCACCGCGACCACGAAGCGGGCGGCCACGCGGTCGGCGAACTGCACGATCGGGGCCTTGTCGGCGGTCGCCGATGCGACCAGTGCCATGAGCTTGGCGGCGCGGGTCGAGTCCCCCACCGCCGTGACGGTGACGACGATGGGCGAACCGAGGTTGGTCGCCCCGGCGATGACCTCGTCGCCGCTGGTTCTGCGGACGGGGCGGGATTCGCCGGTGAGCAGGGCGTTGTCGACCTGCGTGGTGCCGGACTCGATGACGCCGTCGGCGGGGATCGACCCCCCGGCTTCGATGCGCAGGCGGTCGCCGACCGCGACGGCCTCGATGGGCACGCGCTTGGTCGTGCCGTCATCGAGCAGGCGGTCCGCGCTCGTCGGAGTCAGTGTGAGCATCAACTCGACTTGGTCGGCGGCCCCGCGTTGTTGGCGGTGCTGCACCCAGCGCCCCACGAGGAGCAGGAACACCAGCACCGCGAGCGAGTCGAAGTAGATCTCGCCGGATTGTGTGAGTGTGTTGTAGCTGCCCCAGATCCCCCCCACCGCCAATGCAAGAGCGATGGGGATATCAAGGTGGGCGGTGCGGGTGCGCAGGGCCGCGATCGCGCCGGTGAAGAACACACGCCCGGGCCAGAGCAGTGACAGCAGCCCCAGCCCCATGGAGTAGTAGCGGAGCGTGTGCTCCCAGAACGGTTCGATGCCCGAGAGGGCCCGCCGTAGAGCGCGATGGCCAGGAGCATGACATTGCCCGCGATCGCGCCGGCGACACCCACACGGATGAGGAACCGGCGGTCCTCCCGGCGCCGGGCCCCGCGGGCACCCGCCCCGCGGGCGGGGTGGGCGGCGTAGCCGAGCTTGTCCAGCGCCCGGGCAACGCGCGAGAGCGGGACCTTGTCGGGGGCGTAGCGGACGACGGCGGTGCGGGTGCGGATGTTGGCACGGGACTCGATTACGCCCGGGCACACGCGGGGCAGGCGTTCGATGAGCCAGACGCACGCGGCGCAGTGCATGCCCTCGAGCAGCAGTTCGGTCTCGCACTGGCCCTCGGGGAGGTTGGTCACGCAGGCGGCTTGGAACGCGGGGTCGTCGAGTTCCTCGTAGCTTGAGTTGCTCGACGCGGCGGGCTGCGCATTCTTGGCGACGGCGTCACGGACGGCGTAGTAGCCCTCGAGCCCGGCACCGTGGAGCACCTGGTAGACCGACTCACACCCGTGGCAGCAGAACTGGTGCTCGGCTTGCTCGTCGATGAGGCCTTTGGGCACCGGCAGCGAGCAGTGATCGCAGAGGATGGCCTCGGCTGGTCGGGTGCTGACCGATGTGTTGGTGGCGGCGGCGGATGTCATCCGCCGGCTCCGGCCGTGGTGGTCGCGGGGGCGGGTTCTGGTTCGGCGGCGGCTTCGCAGAGCGGGCAGTCGACGGAGTCGCTGGTCGGGACGGTATTGGTTTCGGCGGCCGCGGCGAGGCCGAGGTTTGCGCGGGACATCTCGGGCGCGTGGAGTCGGCCCATAGCGGTCATAACACCGACGATGACGACGGCGGTGGCGGTGATGACCGGGAGCCGCGCGTGCAGCGGGGCAGAGAGGAACTGAATGCCCGCACCCAGCGAGACCATGACCGGGAGCGTGCCGACCCAGAAGGCGGCCATGGTGAGCCCACCCCAGACGGGCGAGGCGGTGCCGGCGGCGGTGAAGGCGAAGGCGTAGAGCCAGCCGCAGGGCAGGAGGGTGGTGAGGAGCCCGATGGTCGCGGCGCGCTTGAAGGGCGTGAGCGAGAAGGCGGCCCGCTGGGCTCGTTCGACGAAGCGGCGCATGGGGGCGGGGACCCTGACGCGGGCGATGCGCAGGCCGCGGAGGCGGGCGAGGGTGACAACGCCGAAGCCGATCATGAGCGTTCCGGCGAGTATGGCGGCGAGCCGCTGGAGCCCGATGTATGAGCCGCCGAAGTTGACGGCCTGGCCGATCGCGCCGGCCGCGACGCCCAGCAGGGTGTAGGTAACAAGGCGTCCGCCGTGGTACGCGGCCTGGAGCTTGGCGCGGGCGGCGGAGGCGTGGTCGCTGTCGGAGCCGAGGGCAAAGAACATGAGCCCGCCGCACATGCCGGCGCAGTGGAGCGAGCCGAGTATCGAGGCGGCAAGGACCGCACCGATGAGCGGGAGCATGGTGGTGAGGTTGGAATCTGCAAAGAAGTCCATGGGTCTGCTTCAGTTGATCTCGAACTCGCGGATGACGAGGGCATCGACACCGGCGTGGCGGATGGACAGGGTGGCTTTCCAGAAACCGGGGGCATCGATCTCCATGACGCGGGCGTAGCCGCCATCCGGTGATTCGTGGAGGACGGCGGAGAGGCGGTTATTGAGTTGGGCGGGGTGGACGCATTGGATCTCTACGAGCGCGCCCTCGACGGGGCGGCCGGAGGAATCGGTAATGGTGGCCCGCAGGAGGCGGGTGCCGGCCAGTGCGTGCTCGGTGGTGAGATCAACGGACCATCCCATATCGGCGGCGGCTTCCTGCATGGCCCGCTGGTTGTCCCAATCGACCGATTTGGCGTAATAGTCGGTCTCGACCCATGTGTCGCCCTTGGACGAGACATGGGCGATGGTGCCGATCATCAGCGATGCGTGGACCAAGAGCATGGCGACGATGACGAAGGGCCAGTGCTTGCCGCGCCGGAAGAAGCCCTTGCGGGGCGGTGGGGTGGTGCTGATCATGGGGATTGGCTTTCGGGCTGGATCTCGGATCGGGGCATGCTCATGGGGCCGAGGATTCTGAAG
>JBBDKK010000005.1:0-9219 GCA_040879395.1 Phycisphaerales bacterium | reverse complement strand
GACAACAAGCCGCTCTCCGCGTTCCCCCCCCGCGTCCGGGCCCGGCGGATCGCGTTCATCGAACAGCGCCCGGATCTGGCCTTCGATTTCTCCGTCGAGCGCGTCATCGGCTTCGGCGCGTACGCCGCGGGCGTCGATCCGGCGGGCACCGGCGAGGCCATGGACCGGTTCGAGTTGCGGACCCTCAAAGCCGCGCCCTACGGCTCACTGAGCGTCGGCCAGCAGCAACGCGTCTCCATCGCCCGCGCCTGGGTCCAGATCGCCCGCCGACCGGATTCCTGCCTGCTCGCCGATGAGCCCTGTTCCGCGATGGACCCCCGCCACACGCTGCTGACGATGCACGCGGTACGCGAGCTAGCCGCCATCGGCGTGGGCGTGGGGATTGTGATCCACGACCTGAGCATCGCCGCGCGGTTCGCGGACAGGGCGATCGTGCTCGGCTCCCGGGGCGAGCTGGTGCGCGAGGGCGATGCCCACGCCGTCCTCACCGGGGAGGTGCTCTCCGGGGTTTTTCAGACCCCCATCCTCCGCCATGAAATCCCGGGCTCGCATGCCGTGCTGACCGCCATCGACCCCGGCGGGGCCGATGGGCCGCACGAAGCCCCCTCGCGCGATATACTGTAACCAAGACCCATGTTCCAGATCCTGCTCAACAACTCGTGGCTGCTGATCCCGATCATCATCGGGCTTGTCAATGTCGGTGTGCGCGTACAGCAGAAGGCCAAAGAGCAGCGGATCCGGCGGGATGCCCAGAATGAACTCAATCGCCGGCGTCAGGAAGCCCTGCGCACCGGTCGGCCGCTTGAAGAGGCCCAGGTCGTCTACGACAAACCCAGCCCGCAGGATGATCGCAAAGCCCGGATCGAGGCCCTCCGCAAGCAGCGGATGGAGCAGCTCCAGATGCTGCGGGAGAAGCGTGCGGGTGTTTCGGCCGCCCAGACAGCCAGCCAGCCAGCCAGACCGCCGGTTTCGCAAACCCGGCCCCGCCCGCCGGTCCCGACCCGCAAACCCCAGCCGATGCCGCGTCCCCGGCCTCAGTCCCAGGCCCAGCCGTCTTATCAGCACCCGATGCTGCCGGGCCTCCCACAGAGGCAGCAGGCCAAGCCCCGCCCCGCCCAGCAGCCATCGCGACCCCGCGTGATCGCCCCCCAGCAGCAGCCCGCCCGGCCAAAATCGCTCCTCAACGCCCCGCCCCCGGCCTCGCTGGGCGTCAAGCCGCCGGATCGTCCCAAGATTTCCGCCAGCGACCTCCGCCAGTCCAAGCGTGCCAAGCGGGCCCTGACGCTCCAGGATCAGGGCAGCTTCTCCAAGCCCATGGTCGATACCTCCGGCGGCCCTCTCCAGTCCGGGTCCGATGCGGGTTCGGATATCTCCGCCCGTTCCATGCTCAAAAGCCCGGGACGGGTCCGCCAGGCCTTCGCGCTCAAGGAGATCATCGATTCCCCGGTGGCCCTGCGGGACCCGGAAACCGGCCCGGGATCGCTCTCGATCTGACCTCCTTATAAAGAGGTTTCACGCCCTTCCCGGCATCGGCTCGATACAATACAGCATGCGGTTTCACCCATCCAAACGCGGTTCTCACGCCCTTCTCGCCGGTTCGCTGCTCTCGGGGGCCATGCTGGGCTCGGGATGCAACACCTTCGATGACGCTCCCCGCGGGGCGACCTCGCTCCGGGAAGTCATGGCCCCCCAGACCACCCCGGGCCAGGCGGCCGAGATGGCGACGGACCCGTACAGCGCGGAAAACCGCTACCGGGGCACAACGCTGCTCTCGAGCGCTGACTTTGGGGGCGCGGGGGTGTATATCCAGCTCTATGTCGACGGGGCCGACGACCCGGACCCATCCGTCCGCGCCGCTTCGATCCGTGCGCTGGGCCGCCATGGCGACCCGGAACACGCGCCGCTGATTATCCGCGGCCTGGCCGACGGCGACGACTTTGTTCGCGTCGAGGCCGCCCGGGCCCTCCAGCGGGTCCACAGCGAGGACGCCATCGAACCGCTCATCCGACGGATCGAAGAAGCGAACGAGTCCAACATCGATGTCCGCGCCGCCGCCGCCGACGCGCTGGGGCAGTACAGGCAGAAGAGCGTCGTGCTCGCGCTGATCGGGGCCCTGCGTGACTCGCGCCTGGCCGTCAACGACCGGGTGCAGCACTCGCTGATGACCCTCACCGGCCAGAACTTCGCCCTCGACCGGCAGGCGTGGCTGGATTGGTACAACCGGACCAACGACCTCTTCGCCGGCGCCCGCCCGTATACCTACCCGGTGTTCAGCCGCAAGAAGAAGATCATTGAGTATTTCCCGCTGGTGCCACCGCCGCCCAACGAAACCACCTCCACGCCCGTTGGTATGGACCCGGTGCTCGACGGCTGACGCCTGGGCCGCCACATGGCCACGCTGCTGCGTCCGATAACGCCTCCGATCTCCATTTCGCGTGTATCCAGCCCTGGTTTGATTCGATACTGGGGCTGAAGACGCCGCCGTCCCCTGAGGCGGGGGATTCGCTGCCGTCCTGCCATGGGAGATACGCCGCGTGCTCGCAGTCCGACGATCCAAAAACGAGGTCTACCTCGACCGCGATGCCCCGACGCCGGAGCCCAAGCCCGGCCTGGCCCTGATCCGCCCCACCCGGGTGCTCATCGGCCCGGCGGACACGGCGGTATGCCGCGGGGAGATCGACTTCAGCGGCGTGATGGGGCATCAGTTCGTCGGCGTGGTCGAGGCGTGCGACGACCAGGCATGGGTGGGCAAGCGGGTGGTGGGCAACATCAACATCGCCGACCCCGCCTCGCCCTTGGCCCGGCGGGGGCTGGCCAACCACGACCCCGGGCGGGCGATCCTGGGCCTGCGGGGCCGCGACGGGTGCCTGGCCGAACGGTTCGTGCTCGAGACCCGCAATCTTTCGCCTGTTCCCAACGAAATCGACGACGACCGGGCGGTTTTCGCCTGGGCCCTGGCCGGGGCGATCCATGCTTCGCAGATTGTCCATATGGAGGGCAAGCCGTACATCACCGTTCTTGGAGAGGGGCTGGCCGGTCTTCTCTGCGGCCAAGTGATGACCCGGCTCAACGCCTCGGTCCGGCTGCTGGGGACGCAAAGCCAGCGTCTGGAACTCTGCGCCAAGTGGGGGATCCGCCACCGCCACCTCGATGATGCCGGGCGGCGGCAGGATCAGGATGTGGTCATCGACACCACGATGCACCCGGGGAGTCTGGCCGACGCGATGGGCATGGTCCGCCCGATGGGCACGATCGTGCTGGCCTCCGGGCCCATCCCGGTCCTGGGCCGGGCCGAGCCGCTGAACTATGCGCCGATCGCGGCCAACGAGTTGCGGATCGTGGGGGCGCGCTGCGGCAACATCGGCGAAGCGATCGAGGCGATGGGCACGGGGGATATCGACCTCTCCGGGCTGATTACCCGCCGGTTCCGTTTCGAGGAGGCGGTCAACGCCCTTCGGACCGCGCAGGACGAGGACCAGATCGGCGTGGTCGTACAGATGGACGGGTGATGCCGGCTCAGTTGATCGTGGGCACGGGCATGTCGACGCCGGCGACCGCGGGCCACATCCATGCGAATACGGCCGCGGTGATCAGGGCGTAGACCACGCCGTCGATGAAATCGGTCATGACGAAGCGCGTGGGCTTGCCCATAAAGAACGACCCGACAAGCCCGCCCGTGCAGTGCCCGAGGATGGCGGCGATGAGGGCGAACTGGAATACGCCGGCCGCCTCGGTCCCCGCGGGCAGGGCCCGGCCTGAGAGGTAAGCCACCAGCCCGGAGATCACAAGGAAGACGATTAAGGTCTTGAGCAGGTTCATGCCGAACTTCGGCTGCCCGGGGTAGATGTTGATCGTGCCCCATGGGCCCGCCTTCCATCGGCCCTGGAACTCTTCTGACTTCGTGTCCCCGTGACTCTGGCAGTTGGGGAACATATAGAAGCCCGGAGGGATACCTAGTGGACCCAGAGCGCCGGTCAGGGCCTTCTCGTCGGGGAGCACTTGGACATCGGCCTTGTGGTGGGGGAGGACCATCCACATGAGGGAGCTGGCGACGAATACGGCGAAGCTGGCGATGAGGATCGGGAGCCAGAGATCTGTGAGTTCGACCATCGGATTTCCTTTCATGCGGTGTGTGATGACCGACCTGAATATACCAGAAAAATGTTCAAAAGAAAAACCCGTGTGTTTACGCGGGTTTCGGGGCATCATTGTGTGGGTGGCGGGGGGTAGTAGGTTTGCGGCTCAGGCTTCCTGCACGGGCATGGTCTCGAGGACTTCGTCGATGAGGCCGTAGGCGATCATCTCCTGGTCGTCAAGCCAGAGATTGCGGTCGCAGTCGCGGTGGATCTTTTCCTGGTCCTGCCCGGTGGCGTCGGCGTAGATTTTGTAGAGCCGGTCGCGCAGACGGAGCATCTCCTTGGCCTCGATCTCCAGATCGGTGGCCTGGCCCTCCATCACGCCCGAGAGCAGCGGCTGGTGGATCAGGTTGCGGGCGTTCTTGAGGCAGTAGCGTTTGCCCTTGGTGCCCGAGGCGGCGATGACCGAGCCCATCGAGGCGGCCTGGCCGATGATGTAGGTGCTGACATCGGGCTTGATGAAGTTCATCGTGTCCACGATGCCCAGGCCGGCGGTGACGCTGCCGCCGGGGGAGTTGACATAGAGGTGGATGTCGGCCTCGGCGTCCTCGTTGGCCAGGAAGAGGAGCTGGGCAACGACCAGGTTGGCCATGTCGTCCATCACGCCGCCGGTCACGAAGATGATCCGGTCCTTGAGCAGGCGGGAGTAGATGTCGTACGAGCGCTCGCCGCGCCCTGATTGCTCGATCACGATGGGAACGAGGTGTGCACTTGGGGTTGTCATATCGGGTTCACCTTTTCGGTGGGGTGTTTTTGTTTCTGGTATGCATCGTGTGCGGGATCACGCGGCGCCGGCTCAGGAGGTCGCGCTGGGGAGTTTCTCGGGCGGCTCTGTGAGCACCTCGTCGACGATGCCGTAGGCCTTGGCTTCTTCGGCGTCGAAGTACATGTCTCGCTCCGAGTCGTCCTTGACCTTGGCGGGATCCTGGCCGGTGTGGCGGGCGATGATGTCGATCAGGATCCGCTTGCTCTTGATGATCTGCTCGGCCTGGAGACGGATATCCTCGGCCTGCCCGGTGATCCCGCCGTAGGGCTGGTGGATCATGACCTTTGCGTGGGGGAGGATGAACCGCCGCCCCTTGGTCCCGGCGGTCAAGAGGACCGACCCGCCCGAATAGGCCCGTCCGATGCAGAAGGTCGCCACGGGTGAGCTGAGGAATCGCATAGTGTCGTAGAGGGCCAGGGTGTCGTCCACGACCCCGCCGGGGGAGTTGATGTAGAAACTGATCTCCTGGTTGCGTCGCTGATTCTCCAGATAGAGCATCTGCATCATGACTCGGGAGGCGGAGGCGTGGTTGATTTCCCCGATGAGGAAGACGATCCGATTCTCCAGCAGGAGTTCGTCGATGGTCATCTCGCGGGTCCGTTGATAACTTACTGAAGCTGAAGGCATAAGTCGTTCCCTATCATGGGACTATCATCGCAAGACGCGGGGCTTGCCAGCCAGAAACCGTTCCCGGGCCCCGCCTTGTTGTCCTGATTCATCGGCCACCTGGCCTTGAGGCATCATACGCGCCCGGGAATCCGGATGAGAAATCGGTCGCCACGAACACACAAGAAGGCATTGCCCATGGGGCGTGCCGCCTCTACAGTTCCCGCCTGTCTGTTCCCGGCCGACCTACCGTCGGCACGCAAATCCTTATTCCCGAAAGACATCCGTCGTGCCCACAGCCGTCATCAGCGATATCCATGGCAACGCCGAAGCGCTCAAAAAAGTGCTCGACGACATCCGCGAACGGGGCATCGAGAAAATTGTCTGTCTCGGGGACATCGTGGGCTACGGGCCCGATCCGCTCGAGTGCGTCGATCTGGTCCAGGAGCATTGCGCGTGGGCCCTGATGGGCAACCACGATTTCGGGGTGCTCTACGAGCCGACCAACTTCAACGCCACCGCCGAGGCCGCCGCCTTCTGGACCCGCGAGCAGTTCGATGCCGAGCCCGACGAGCAGAAGCGGGCTCGGCGCTACGAGTACCTTGGCTCGCTCAAGGTCCGTTCCGTCGATGACCTCTGCGGCGACGGCACGCAGATCCTCTCGGTCCACGCCTCGCCCCGGCGACCCATCAACGAGTACATCTTCCCCGACGATGTGAATGATTCGCCCGACAAGATCGACGCCATCTTCGACCGCGTCGACAAAATCGCACTTGTCGGCCACACCCATGTGCCCGGCGTGTTCTCCAACGAGCCGGATTTCTACCCGCCCGGCGAGATCGGGGACGAGCCGATCTTCAAGTTTATCGACGACGAGAAGGCCGTGATTAATGTCGGTTCCGTGGGCCAGCCGCGGGATCTGGACCCGCGGGCCAGCTATGTCATCCTCTCGCCGGGGCAGGTTGAGTTCATCCGTGTTGAATACGACATCAGGAAGACGGTCGATAAGATCAAATCCATCGCGCAGCTGCACGACTGGCTGGGCGACCGCCTCTACGAGGGCCGGTGACAGCCGACACGCGGGCAACGGCGGCCGGGCCGCGGTTGCCGGGTTCAGGATCGCCGACACCGGCCACAGGAAAATCGGATCGAATGAACGCACCATTTCTCACCATCGCCCGCTCGACGCTCCAGACCGCGGTGCTCGCGTGCCTGGGCACGCTCGCCCTCACGCTCTGCCTGGTTCATTCGCTGCCCGACGCGGGCGGGGACGGGCCGGCACGGATCAGCCCCGTGGGCTGGATCCAGGACGCGCAGGAGGAGGCCGAAGACGGATCGACCGGGGCGGCCGACGCGGCCGGGGTGGCCGAAGAACCGGAGCAATCCGAGTCCGCGACCGATGTGGTCGATTCGGGATACACCGCCCGCCGGTTCCCGCCCGTTGAGGGCGGATGGGCCCCGCTGGGAGACCTCGACGACCGGATGCAGAAGACCTATCTCTCGTTCACGCCGCTGGGCGCGGGGATCGAGTCGATCCGGCTTCCCGACGAGTTCGAAACCGTCAAGTTTGAGAAGCAGGTCACGCTGCAGGAGGAGATCATCAGCGATTCCGGCGTGGCCGCTGTCCCCTTCGCGGTGATCTCGGTGGTGATCAACGACACGACGGTCATGCTCAGCGGCTCGCAATCCAACCCGGTCTGGGACCAGGTTGCCCCGGGTGTCTTCGAGGCCTTTATAGATGATGCGGAGGGCAACACGGTGCTCCGCATCGAACGCCGCTTCACGCTCAAGCCCGGCACCGCCCACGGGTTCATCCTCGACGAGACCATCGAGAACCGCTCGGACACGGCCCTGCGGGTGCGGCTGAACACCACCGGCATGATGGACATGCCCCAGGCGGAATCGACCTACGCCGGGGATCGCCGCCGTGTGCGTTACGGCTTCCTGCTGCCGCCCGAGCGGCAGGGGACATCGCTGGGTATCACAGTGGACAAAGAGCTGCACAGCCGCACGAAGCTGCTGGGCAAACGGACCGACACGCGGTACGGCAAGGCCTACGAGGGCGTCCTGCAGGTCTGGCCCAATGAGGAGATCCTCCCGGGTGCCCACCGCCTGAGCTGGCTGGGCATGACCGACCGTTATTTCGCGGTGATCCTCCACCCTGTGTTCGACCCCACGAGTGTGTCCGATGCCAACGACAAGCTGCTCAGCGGCTACGCGCGGATCGATCGGCTCCTGCTCAACCCGCTTGCGGGAGCCGCGGATACCGTCCAGCTTCTGCGGCTTGTGGGCGAACAGCACGAGCTTGATCCGGGCGAATCGTACACGAACACGCTGGGCGTGTACGCGGGCCTCCGCAACCGGCCCATCATGACCGGCGAGCCGATCGTGGCGGCCCTGAACATGCCCGAGATGGTGGTCTCCAACCTCGGGGGCATCTGCGCCCCGTGCACCTTCAGTTGGCTCACGGACATCCTCATCAGCGTCCTGCGGACCTTCCACATGGTGGTGGGGGACTGGGCGATGGCGATCATCTTGCTGGTGTTCGTCGTCCGCAGTGTCCTGCACCCTGTCACCCGCTGGTCTCAGATCCGTGTGCAGCGTTTCAGCGTGCAGATGCAGTCGATGGCCCCCAAGCAGAAGGCCATCCGCGAGAAGTACAAGGACGATTCCAAGCGCCAGCAGCAGGAGATGGCCAAACTCTGGAAAGAGGAGGGCATCTCCCCGGCGGGCATGCTCGGCTGCCTGCCCATGTTCCTCCAGTCGCCCGTCTGGATCGCCCTGTACGCCACGCTCTTCTTCGCCACCGAGCTGCGCCACGCCCCGGCGTTCTATGGCGTCTTCCAGGATGTCTTCAGCTGGGGATTCATGAGCGACCTGGCCGCCCCCGACGGCGCCGTCCCGCTGCCGGCGTTCATGCATTTCAGCTTCCCCTTGTGGGGGACGGTGGATTCGCTGAATGTGCTGCCGCTGCTGCTGGGCGTGGTGTTCTACATGCACCAGAAGTACCTCACCCCGCCCACCCAGGCGACGCTGACACCCGAGCAGGAGTCCCAGCAGAAGCTGATGAAGGTGATGATGGTCGTGATGTTCCCGGTGATGATGTACGCCGCCCCCTCCGGGCTCGCGCTCTACTTCATCACCAACTCGACGGTGGGCATCATCGAGAACAAGTGGATCCGGGCGCACATGAAGAAGCACGGCATGCTTGAGATCGAGAACATCAAGGCCGAGCGGAGCAAAAAGGGCCCGGGCTTCATGGCGCGGATGATGGAAGCCGCCGAGGCCCAGAAGCAGCTCAAGGAGAAGGGCCCGGCCCAGCCGAACCCCGCCTCCAAGCACAGCCGCCGCATCAAGTAGACCGATCGGAGCCCCCGCGTGCCCACCGGCACCACCATCGCGGCCATCAGCACCGCTCCGGGGACCAGCACCCGGGCCATGATCCGCATCAGCGGCCCCGAATGCCGGCGCTGGGCGTCCGATGCCCTCGGGATCGAGCTCGCCAGCCGCGGAACCCGGCACGCCCGGATCGGGATCAGTGCCGGGCGTGCCCTGCCCGTGGTCGTGCTTTTTTATCCGGGGCCCGGCAGCTATACCGGGGAATACCTCCTGCCCTACCTGCCGAACGCAAAGGCCAAGAAAAAGCGGGCCTAAATGCGTTAGTTGAAGCGGGTCAACGCCCGCTTGATGGCTGCGTCGAACTCCATCCAG
>JBBDKK010000004.1:8242-9241 GCA_040879395.1 Phycisphaerales bacterium | reverse complement strand
TGACGGCGACGTGAACCTCGTCCTCTTCGCCACCCAACTGGCCGATGACGCGCCACAGGAAGCCGCGGGCTTCGTGCGGGCCATCGACTTCCCCCCGGCGGGGCGGGCCTTCGATTCGGCCTTCGAGAAGGAGCGGTAAGTATGTCAAAGCGAATGACTTACGCAATGGTCGGCGGCGGGATCGGAGCGTTTATCGGAGAGGTGCACCGCCGGGCGATCTCGCTCGATGACCGGGCGGTGCTGGTCGCCGGGGCCCTGTCGTCGACGCCGGAGAAATCCGCTCAGAGCGCCGAGCAGCTCGGGCTCGATCCTGATCGGAGCTACGGGACCTATCAGGAGCTCTTTGAGTGCGAGTCACAACGCGACGACCGGGTCGACTTCGTGAGCATCGTGACGCCCAACGACACGCACTACCCGATCGCCAAGATGGCGCTGGAACACGGGTTCCATGTGGTGCTCGACAAGCCAGCGACGCACACCAGCGAGCAGGCGCGGGAACTGGCCCTGCTGGCGCGTTCCAAGGGGCTGCTGTGCTTTGTGACCTACAACTACACCGGCTACGCGATGATGCGACAGGCGGCGGCGATGGTCCGCGAGGGTCAACTTGGCACTATTCGAAAGGTCTTCGTTGAGTATCACCAGGGGTGGCTGGCAAGCGATCTCGAGTCGAGCGGCCAGAAGCAGGCATCGTGGCGTACGGACCCCAAGCGGGCCGGGCTCGGCGGGGCTTTGGGGGATATCGGCACGCACGCCGAGAATCTGGCGGCCTTCGTCAGCGGGCTTGAGATCGAATCGGTCCACGCGGAGCTGAGCGCGTTTGTGCCGGGCCGGGCCCTCGACGACGATGCGAGCGTGCTGATCCGCTATGAAGGAGGGGCCAAGGGCGTGCTGACGGCCTCGCAGATCTGCATCGGCGAGGGCAACGGCCTGACACTGCGGATCTACGGCGACCAGGGCGGGCTGCGCTGGAGACAGGAAACCCCCGATGAGCTGCGGTTC
>JBBDKK010000004.1:0-8232 GCA_040879395.1 Phycisphaerales bacterium | reverse complement strand
CGATCACCTACACCCGCGGCGGCCCGGGCCTGCACGAGGACGCGATCATCTCGGCACGCATCCCCGAGGGCCACCCGGAGGGCTACCTCGAAGCGTTCGGCAACATCTACCGTGGCGTGATCGACGCGATCGAAGCCGAGCGGGCGGGCGAGAAGCCGAGCCGGCTGGCGGAGCTGGTGCCGTCAATCGCAGACGGCGAGCGGGGGGTGCGGTTTGTGGAGATATGTGTGCGGGGAAACGGTTGAAATCGCAACAATCTTGGTTGAGAAGCATGCATGTCGTTCAAGATTCACAACTGCTTTCTGATTCTATTTGCGTTGCTATTGGTATTGTCAGTTTGGCACCTGGCGATAGCTTTGATCTTTGGCGGAATCTTCACCGAGTTTGTCCTGCATGGACTGGTTGCGGTTCTGCTGAGCATCTTTGCGATTATGGCTTACGGACAAGCAGCGCTCAAGTCAAGAGTTCCCGGTGGCTTAATGTTTTCTTGTGTCGTGCTTTCTTTGCTGGCATTCCTCTTTGGCGTACGAGATATAAGCATTACCTACGGCATAGGAACACTGGAAAGCCATGAAAAGCTTTCCAGCATTGTGCGGGATATCGTACCTACTTATTTCATCCTACCAGCAGCCGTGTTGGCTTATTTATTTTTGCTGATGTTAAATAAAAATGAGACTGATTGATCATCAATCAAGTTCAAGCACACGCAAATCCCGGAACTCGATGACATTGCCATCGTGATGCCCCTGCACGGCCAAATGGCCCGCATCGAACTGGTCGAGGGTGGTATCGACGAAGGGCACGCCGTTGATCCAGGTGCGGATGTGGTCGCCCTCGGCGCGGATGCGGTAGTCGAACCATGCGTTGTCGCGTGTGATGGGGCCGTCCTTGCCGGGGCCCTTATCGACCCAGGCCGCGTTGTAGATGCAGCCGGTGTAGTTCTTTGGGTCGTGCTGGTCGACCTGGGCCTCGTAGCCGTTGGGCCAGGGGTTGTTGGGGGCCGGGTTTGGGGTGACGCGGAAGTAGAGCCCGGAGTTGCCGCGGGTGTTGACGCGGACGAGCGAGCGCACCTCGAAATCGCTGAATCTGTCATTGGTGAAGAGGTGGCCGGGCCCGCCGCGGCCGGTGAGGGTTCCGCCCTCGTTGGTCCAGCGGGAGTTGTCCTCGGCGAACCAGTTGTTGAGGTTCTCATCGATCAGGTGGGTCATGCCCGCCGGCTCTGGGTCGGGGGAGAGGTCCTTGATCTTGATGTTGCGGTAGCGGAACGGGTGGCCGTGGTCCTGGATGGAGATGTAGCCGGTGGTGGCGCGGGTGTCGAGGGGGAGCTTCTGCTCGGGGTCGCGGAAGTAGCCGCGGTCGTCGAGCTGCTGGTCCTGCTGGACATGCTCGCCGTTGAGCCAGACATCCAGGGTGTCGCCGACGACCCGGATGCGGTAGGTGTTCCACTCCCCGGCGGGCTTGACGGCCATGGCGGCGGGGGCGATGGCCTCGTATACGGCCCCGGAGTTGTGGACGCTGGGCTCCTCGCCGTGGGTATCGAGGATCTGGACCTCGAAGCCGGGGAATGCGGGGTCGCCGTTGGACGAGCCGCGGAGCCCGACGCCCGAGTTGCCGCCCTCGGGCATCCAGAAATCGAGCATGAGTTCGAAATCGCGGTACATCTTGTCCGTGCGGAGCCACCAGCCCTGCCCGGGCTTGACGGTGACCAGTTCGCCGTCCTCGACACCCCAGGCGCTGATATCGCCCTCGCAGGCCCAGCCGGAGAGGTCCTTGCCGTTGAAGAGGTCGGTCCACTGGTCATCGCGTTCCGCGGTCTGGGTCGTGGCGCATGCGCCCAGTGCGAGGAAGGCGGGGACGAGAAGGGTGAGCAGGGGTTTCATATATCGGCTCCTTGCGGTCGGTTGGGTTCCGGGGTTCGTTTCATCGGGTCAGGCAGGGTCACATGCACGGTAGGCCTCGATCAGGGCCAGTTCACCGGCCTTGCCCTCGCGTGAGAGCCCGTGCTCCATGCCCATGATGCCGGTGAAGCCCTTGGACTTGATGTGCCCGAAAACCTTGCGGAAGTTGATCTCGCCGGTGGTGGGCTCGCGCCGGCCGGGGTTGTCGCCGATCTGGAAGTAGGCGATCTCGTCCCAGGCACGGTCGATGTTGGGGATCAGGTTGCCCTCGGTGATCTGCTGGTGGTAGAGGTCGTTGAGGATCTTGCACGCGGGCGAATCGACGGCCCGGCAGATTTCGTAGGCATGGCCCATTTCGGCCAGCAGCATGTTGGGGTGGTCGCGGGGGTTGAGCGGTTCGAGAACCATCGTCAGCCCGGCGGGCATGAGGATATCGCTGGCCCGCCGGAGCATGTCGACGGCGTATGCGGTCTGGTATGACAGGTCGATCCGCGGGTGGCGCGTGCCGAGCACGACGGTGGCCCACTTGGCGTTGACCCGCTGTGCGGTCTCCACGGCGTCGCGGGCTTCCTGGAGGAACTTGTCCATGTCGTCCTTCTCGTTTCGCGAGAAGGTGGGGGCCCAGGCCGTGGACGGGTTGAGGACGAACACGCCCATCTCGATGCCTAGCCGCTCCATGGCGGCGGCGATCTTCTTCTGGTCTTCCGGCGATCGCCCGCCCATGCCGTTGTCCTCCCAGGCATAGAAGCCGACATCGTGGGCGAACTCGAGCTGAGAAACGGGATCGTCCCCGGCGTGGTGGCGGAACATGCCGAAGTGGGGGGCGAACTTCATGGAGAACGCTTTGTACCCGGGCTGATCAGTAGCCCGAGTTGTCCGTGTCGCGCCCATCCCGAGGGTGGCCGCGGCCGTGATGGCCCCGCCGCTGGCGATGAAATCTCTTCGGTTCATGCGTTGTATCCTTCTTTATACGGCTGTGGACAGCCGGGTCAGATCAGCTCGGTCTTACCCGGCACGGCCACGGGGCGTACGGGGAGGTCGGAAAATGTGTAGGCCTCCGGCGACAGATCGAGTTTCGAGTTCATCGCCTGCTCCCAGGTAACGCTCTTGCCGGTGTACGCGCTCATGCGTCCCATGATGGCGGTCAGGGTGGACTCGGCGACCTGCTTTGCTTCGTTGAGGTAGCGCCCCTGTCCGGTGATCGAGTCGATGAGGTTCACATGCTCCCGGTCGTAGGGATTGCGATTCTCGTCGGTGAATCGCCACTGGTTCCGGCCTTCGATGACGGCGAAGCCGGGGCGGGACACGGCCCGGCCCTTGCTGCCCACGATGACCTCCTCGACGCGGGTGGCGCAGCCGTCGATCTGCCGGCACATGGACTGCATGGTCATGCCGTCGGGGTATTCGTACTCGATCGAGAAGTGGTCGAAGATGTTGCCGTACTTTGGGTCCGTGCGCACCTGACGCCCGCCCATGCCCGTGGCCCTGACCGGCGACCCGCCCATCGCCCAGTTAATGACATCGATGTTGTGGACATGCTGCTCGCAGATATGGTCACCCGAGAGCCAGCCGAAGTAGAGCCAGTTGCGGCACTGCCACTCCATATCGCTGTATTCGGGCTTGCGATCGTGTACCCAAAGCCCGCCCTGATTCCAGTAGCAGCTGGCGCTGACGATATCGCCCAGCTCGTGGTTGTTCACACGCTGCATCAGCGCGAGATAGGAGTCCTCGTGGCGGCGCTGCGTACCTGCGACGACCGAGAGCGCCTGCTGCTTGGCCCGGGCGGCGGCGTCGATGACCATCCGGATGCCCGCGGGGTCGACCGCGACGGGTTTCTCCATGAACACATGCTTGCCGGCGTTCACCGCGGTATCGAAATGCATCGGTCGAAAGCCGGGCGGGGTGGCGAGAATGACATAGTCGATGTCCTTGATCGCGAGCAGCTGCTTGTATGCATCGAAGCCGACGAACTTGTGGGCCGGGTCGACCTTGACACGATCGCTGAAGTCATCGTTGTCGATCAACCAGCCGTAGGAGCTGTTGAGGCGGTCCTCGAACAGGTCGGCCAGGGCGACGATGTTCACCATCGGATGCGCGGCCAGGGCGTTGAAGGCGGCGCCGGTGCCGCGTCCGCCGCAGCCGATCACGCCGACGCGGATCGTGTCGTCGACCTTGCCTCGCAGCCCCGAGGCGAACGCTGAGGGGACGAGCGAGGCCGCACCGAGCACGGCCGTGGCTTTCACGAAATCTCTGCGGTTCCAGTCGTTCATTCGCTGCTCCATCGTGTCATGGTCGTTGCTTGAGTGTTGAGAATACACGATCCATGCGGTTGGCGATGTCGGCGAGGCGTTCTGGTCCGCCGCCGCCGACTTCGGCGGTTGCCCATCCGGAGTACTCGATTCGGTCGAGTGCTGCGCAGGCGCGTTCCCAGCCCGCGTCGCCGTCACCGATTTTGACCGAGAATCCCTTCCAGAGCCCCTCGTCGTTGCGTTTCTGGCGTGAGAAGTCTTTGACATCCAGCTTCTTGATGCGTGGGCCGAGGGTGTCGATCCATTGGTCTGGGTAGCCGTAGTTCACGATGTTGCCGATATCGAAGTACCATCCGACACGCGGCGATTGGAACTCGTCCACATAGCGAGCGGCTTCGATGGGCGAGAGCAAGAAGTTGTTCCAGACATTCTCAAAGGCGATGTCGATGGCGAGTTGTTCTGCGAGCGGGATAAGCTCGCCGATCTCGTGCTGCGAGCGGGTGTATGCCTCCTCGTAGGGCATCGATTCGTTCACGACCGCGGGCACCACCATGACACTGGAGCCGCCGAGGGCTTTGCAGTCACGCAGCGCAGTTTCGAGCGCGGACTTTGCTTCGACACGAACTGAATTGTCAGGGTGATTGAACGGCTTGGACCAGTGCGTCGAGAGCACCACGCCTGGCACAACCAGCCCGGTTGCGTCCATCGCGGCCCGGACTTCGTCGAGGTCACATTCGCCGGGCGAGTCCATCTCGACCCCATCGAAGGCGCAGGCCTTGACAAGCTGGAACTTGTCGAGCATGGTCTCGCCTGCGCCGATCATGCCAAACTTGACGGCCTTGCGGATGCGTTTGTCCTCGGGGCGCACCGGGGGGATGCGCACCCCAGATGCGAGCGCGACACCCGCGATTCCCAATGCAGAGCCCGCGGCGATGAACTGTCTGCGATCGATCTCGTGCATCCGGTGCTCCTTCAGATCAGCTTAGTCGTGCCGGGCATGGGCAGGTCGGGTGTGGCACGATCGCCCATGACCCAAGGGGTGGCGTTAAGATCTTCCTGAGACTCCATCGCCTGATCCCAGGTCACGACTTGTCCTGTATAGGCGGCCATGCGCCCCATGATCGCCAGCAATGATGAATGGCTCATGAATGTGCCGTCGTTCATGGGCTTGCTGTCGCGGATGGACTTGAAGAGCACATCGTGCTCACGCTGGTACATGTCATTGCTGGCGGCGGTGCCCTTCCAGGGTGTGTCACCCTCGATCACATGCGTCCCGTTCCACGGCTGCATGGTGCAGTTGCCTTCGCTGCCGAGGAAATAGGCGGAGTTGTCCGAGGGGGTATTGGGCCAGTGGCGGCACATGTGGTACGCCCGCACGCCGTTGGGGTACTCATAGATGATGGAGAAATGATCCCAGACATTGCCGGTCTCCGGGCGTTCTTCGCGTGTCTGGCGACCGCCTACGGCGAAGCAGCGCAGCGGGGGCTGGTCCTTCATGGCCCATGCGATCCAATCGATCGCGTGTACGGCCTGCTCGGCGACATGGTCGGCGCTCAGGGGCGTGAAGTACTGCCAGTTGCGGAGCTGGAACTCGGCATCAGTCCAGTCGGGCTTGCGGGGGTTGGGGGCGACCCAGCCGGTGGTGTTGTAGGTGGTCTGGATGGTGTGGATGTCGCCGATGCCGCCCGCGTGGAGCTTGGCGAAGGTCTCTGCGACCTGGTCCTGATAGCGCCAGCAGAAGCCGGACATGAGTGAGAGATTCTTGGCTTTGGCGATGCGGGCCGATTCGAGCACGCTCCGCACACCCGGCGCATCGACGGCGACCGGCTTCTCGCAGAACACATGCTTGCCGGCTTCAACCGATGCCCGCAGATGCTCGGGCCTGAACCCGGGCGGGGTGGTGAGGATCATCACATCCACGCCGGATGCCAGCACCTTGTGGATCGCATCGAGCCCGGAGAACTGGCGGCCCTCGACCCGGATCTTCTTGGACCATGCCTCTGTGCCCTGTTCGTCGTCGAGATCGAGCATGGCTTCGGTGGCGTAGTGCAGGCAGCCGCGGAGCTTGTCCTCGAAGGCATCGCCCATGGCCCAGAGCACCGCGCCCGGATCTGCCTTGAGGGCTTGGATGACTGCGCCCGTGCCGCGCCCGCCACAGCCCACGACGCCGATCTTGAGCGCCTGATCGACGCGGGTGTTGACGAACCCGAAGCTGGGGCGTGCAAAGACCGCGGCAGCACCGATGGCAGCGCTGGCGGCCGTGAACGATCGACGCGACATCAGCCGGTTGGGATCGGTCTTGGTTGGATCACTCATTACTCAGTTCCTTTATGATCTCAAGGTGCCCGTCCGTCGCGTCGATCACGAAGCGGAAACCGACCCACGAACAGTCCGCCAGCCACCATCGGCTCTTGGGGATCTGCGGGTCCGACTGGTTCCAGGCATTGGTCTGCTGCTGGGTCGCGTGGGCCGTGCATTGGTCGGCTGGATCGCGGTAGCTCCCGCCCATGGCGAGCGGCCGCCGGGAATCGGTTATGACCCACTCAGCCACATTGCCGTGGACATCGAAGAGGCCGAAGGCGTTGGTGGTCTTGTGGCCGACTGGGTGGGTGGTGTGCTCGCTGTTTTCCCGTGTCCACGCGGCCTCGCCGAGCGATTCGGCCTCCAGCCCGCAGCAATAAGGCGCATCACCGCCCGCGGCGGCAAGGTAGGTCCATTCGTGCGGGGTCGGAAGCCGGACGGGAAGATCCAGTTTCAACGAGAGCCATTCGCAGAACTGCTCGGCGGCTTTTCGTGTCATGCCCATGGCGGGGTAGCCATCGTGCCCGAAGCCGCGATCCGGGGGGACATAGGGCTTGGAGGGGCGAGAAACGGCGTCGGCGTCCGAGGAGCCATCGGACTCATCGAGCTTGTAGACGAAGATGTCGTAGAGATCCCAAGTGACCTCGGTGGTAAGAACGAGCATCGGGGGAATTTCGACCGGATCGCCCTCGCCGTCGGTCATGGTGCCCGCGGGACAGGCGGCAAGGTCGAAGCTGACGGTGGTGCCCGGGACTCGGATCGTGGTCGTCTCGGCCTCGGCGGCGGGGTCAGAATCAGTGTATTGTGTGGGCGCGGCGGGGGGCGAGCCGACGGACAAGGCCATGAGAACAGCGAGCAGACAACCGGCACTGAGCATCCTGATCTCCGTGGTGGTGGGCGCCATCCTTTATATAGGATCGATGGGTGGGTGCCAAACAACAGGCACGCCCGGCCCGGACGCACAACGCCCCGAGGGACAGGTTACCCTGAACCGGTACCGGTTCGCAAGGATCCTGATGGGTTCTCGGTGTGAAATCGTGCTCTATGGGCCAAAAGAACCCGCCGCGGCCGGGGCCGCGGGGGCAGCGTTCGATGAGATCGCCCGCATCGAGCGGGTGCTGAGCGACTATGACGAGCGGTCCGAGGCGATGGTACTGATGAGCCGCGAGCCCGGTGTCTGGCACGAGGTGTCGATGACGCTGCTGGATGTCCTGCTGATGTCACGAGATATCCACATGCGGTCGGAAGGGGCGTTCGATCCGACAGTGGGGGCATACACCCATCTGTGGCGACAGGCACGGGCCGAGCAGCGGATTTCCAAACGGGTCGAACTCAATGAAAGAGCGGATTCGGTCGGCATGGCGCATCTCCGCATCGACCCTATGGCCGGAAAAGTTCGGTTTGATGCGCGGGAGATGGTGCTGGACTTCGGGGGCATCGGCAAGGGCTATGCGGCCCAGGCGGCGCTGGATCTGCTTATAGATCAAGGGTTTGCGATCTCATCGGTTGATATGGGGGGCGATCTGGCCTTCGGGGACCCGCCTCCGGATCGGCCCGTTGGCTGGCGGGTGGAGATCGCCACCGGGCTGCGTGATTCCAGATCGGTCCATCTCGCCAACTGCGCAGTGGCGACCTCGGGCGACCTTGAGCGGTACTTTGAGGTCGACGGCGAGCGGTATTCGCACATCCTCGACCCGAGGACGGGTGTGGGCATCCGGCAGCGTCGGGCGGTGACGGTGATCGCCCCCGACGCGGCGATGGCGGATGCGCTGGCCAGCGCGGCG
>JBBDKK010000003.1:0-9375 GCA_040879395.1 Phycisphaerales bacterium | reverse complement strand
TTCGAAATCGATCAGCCCGTCCGCTTCGACTAAGAAATGCGTTCCGGTTTGTATTGTGTGGCTCAGCGCAGTCTCAAGCTTGAACCCGCCGTTTGCCTGGATACGCGAAGGTGCCAAGAGCGTACTAGCGGATCCACTTGTGAGCAGCAGCCCGTGGTCGAGCGTGGTCGGCGAAGCGATATGCAGCAGGTTCTCCGGCGTGGAGACACGGATGCCCAGGGACTCGGGCATGTAGACATTCGAGTCGGCGACGGTGGTGTTGTTGGAGCCGATGGATATGCCGCCGTTGGCGTTGATGCGGAGGCGGGTCAGCCCGTCCTGCTGCACGCGGAGGGCGGACTGACCGGGGGCGGTGTTGATGTGGAGGCGGTCAGATGGGCTGATCAGACCGATGCCGACGGAGCCGTCGTCGGTCGTGTTGCCGAGGTTGATGTCGCCGCCCTCGCCGTTGACGATGAGGCGTGCGGGGGCGCCGTTGTTTCGGGCCATGATCTCGTTGTCGTCAAGCGAGAGGTTCTGGCCAGCGATAGGACCGATCGTGAGGTATCCGCCGTCGGTGGCGGTGCTGTCGGAACCGCCAACGATCTGAAGCTTAGTCGCGGCCGGGGTTTCCGCGCCGATGTTGAGGGTTGCGAAGGTGTCGAGGAACACATTTCCATCCGCGTCTCGCGAGATCGCGTTGCCGGAGACGCGCGCAAGTGAGAGGTGGTTGAGTTCCAACTCGACCGGCCCGACGGAGTTGGGGGCGAGCAATGCGTCGTCGATGCCGTCGGCGGGGATCGAGAACATCGTCCCGCTGAGCAAGAGCCCATCGCCCGCGGTGTATGTCGTGTCGTCGTCGCCGTCGGCGATATCACCCGGGATGTCATCGAGCCCCGTCCAACTGGTCGTGCCGGGTGGGCCGACCGGGCCTTGGGGTCCTTGCGGACCCTCGGGACCTTGTGGACCGGTGGGACCCGGGTCGCCCTGCGGACCAATCGGCCCTTGGGGTCCGGTGTCGCCCTGCGGACCTTGCGGACCCACTGGTCCGATCGGCCCCTGCGGGCCATCTGCTCCTTGGGGTCCCTGCGGACCTTCGTTGCCGGCGAGGGCGAACTGCGCAACGGGAGCGCTGGAGATGGGGGTGTTGGGCGAGAGGACGGCGAATGCCCCGCCGCTCATCATGTCGCGGACGCCGATCTCGAGCATCCGCGGCGAACCATCGAAGACACCGGGCCCGAAATCGAGATCGACGGTGAATCTCCCTTCGCTGACCATCGCGACGGGGGTCGCGACGCCGCCGATCTGCACGCCCATATCGTCGAGCAGGCGGATCTCGAACTCGTACATCCCCTCGGCCGGTTCGCCGGATTCGGCGAGATGACCCTGGTAGGTGAATGAAGTAGCGGACTGGGCGAGGGCGGTGGAATTGAAAACCAGCCCGAGCCCGATGGCGGCGGCGAACGGTGCGAGATGCATGATGGAAACCCCTTGAGACCTGCGAAACCTGTATGCGTGATCACGGCGCGGCGGCCGCTCCTTTAAGGCCATTCTGGGTATTTTCACCCGCGGGTCAAGGGTATTTTGGGATCAAGCGTCTGTGAGCATGCCGCCCTTTGGGCGATCCCTGCTCAATGTCCGGTTTCTGACGAGCGCAGCAGGGCCTCGAGCCGGTCGAGGCGGGCGCGGAGTTGGTCGTTCTCGGCTTGCAGGGTCTCGAGCTGTTGGCGGTGGGCGGATTCGAGTTCCTGGATCGCGTCGACCATCATCGCCTCGAAGCCGCGGGGCGTGAGCATGAGGGTGCCTTCTTCATCGGCCGTGATCCAGTCCGGGCGGACGGCGCGGACTTCCTGGGCGATGAAGCCGTGCTGGACGCCGGGGGCGTAGAGCGGGTGGCCGGGGTTGTTGTACTCGAAGCGGACAGGGCGCAGGGCGCGGACGGTGTCCAGTGAGCCGTGCAGCGGGGAGATGTTCTTCTTTTCGCGTGCATCCGAGAGCGCCGCCCATGGCCCGCCGCCGGGCTTGAAGGCATTTCCAGTCACCTGCAGGTTGCCCGTGATCTGCGCGAGGTTGTCGGTGAGCTGGTGCCCATTGATGATCGTCTGCCCGTCCATCAGGATGACACCCCCCTGGAGCTGCAGCTGGGCGTCGCCCCTGATCGTGGTCACCAAGCCTTCCACCCGCGCGCTCAGCGCGGCGTCGATCGTGATGCTCGTGTCTGAATCGATATCGACGACCAGCCCCTGCAGGTCGATCCCGCCCTGGCCCAGCGTCATCGTGGATGAGCCCATCGTGAGGCCGAGTTCGCCGGCCGTGGTCTCGATGTTGAAATCATCGACGGCCCGGATGCCGGGGACGGCGAAGATGGTGCTGACCGGGTCACTCTGCAGCCGAATACCGCGGGTGAAATCCGCGGACGCCTCGATCTCGTGGAACCCGCCCTCAACCGAGTCCGCGCGGCCCTGCGTGACCTCGGCCAGCGCGGGGATGCGGGCCTCCAGGGCGTAGGTGGCGAAGGGTGTGGCGGTGACCTTGGTGCGTGGCAGGAGCGGGGTGGGATCGCCTGAGTCGTCCAACAGCGTGATCTGGAGGTAACGGGGCGCTTGGTCGAACACGAGCCCGAAGTTCAGCTCAACGCTGAAACGGCCCCGGTCATCGGGCGTGACCAGCCGCTGGATCTCGGACGCCACGGGTGCGTCCGGCCCGTCGGGGGTGGGGTACAGGATGAACGAGGCCATGAACGGCTCGGCGACCGGTTGCCCGCCGAGTGTGAGCACGCCCTGGTACACGAAGCCGCTGGGGATGGGGTTGCCCTCCTGGGTCTGGGCAAGGGCGGGCCGCGGGGTGCACACGGCAAGCAGGGCGCCGATCACCAAAATTGTGTACATGTGTTTCATGAACGATCTCTCCTTGGCGGCGATGGTACCAGAAAGGCGGGCGGGCACAAGGGTTTGGGGCGGTAGATCCCGAAACGAGACGCCATACATCGATTTTCGGTGCTGTCAAGGAGAAGGTCGCGGGTCATCCGGTTGGGCGTACCGCTCGATCAGTTGCTGCCGCAGTATGTCAGTAGCAATCCTCGTGCATCGCATACCTGCCATGTTTATCCTTATAGAAGTACAGGCACCCCATGTCGCCGAGCATCATCGAGAACAGATCGAGTTCTACCTGATGCCCCATTGGGTGTGTAAACCGAGGCACATCGGGACAGTTGACGAAGGGCCACTTTCCTATTCCTTGGAAGGAGCTGAGAGTAGCCACCAGCGTTGCCAAATCGCTGGGCTCACCCTGTACGAAGTGCGCATCCTGTCCGATCGATGTCGCTTGAAAACTGTTCAGTGTGTAGGGCATCGATACACCTAGATCGAGCAACATGTTATAGCAGTCGAGATAACTTACAGTGCGATGGATGACTCCCTCAGCACAGAATGGCCACACTGGAACCTCCGGCAAATCCACTATCCGTGCATCCTGTCCATTACCCGCGTCTACCCACTCAAGAGCGAGCGACTGGCTCGCCAAGTCATGCTTACCATACCAATCTCCGTAGATACAGAGCACATCCCCGGGAAGGTCATTCGGAACTAAATCCTTGGAGTCAAGAAAACTGATTTGTGCAAGAAACGGCAGCGGGCGTTCGCGCTCGATCTTTCCCACCAAACCTGTTCGCTTGGCCGTTGGCCAAGGCCGCGAAGGATCACGGAAGGGCCGCCCACCTATGCGGGTGATCGGCCCATCCGATATATGGCAGATTCGCCACAGAAAAATATCAATCGGGATTGTCCGTCCCAGATCGTGGCCGCGTGAAATGATCGCACGGCGTGTATGCTCTACCTCAGCCAAATCTTTGGGTCCACAGATGATGCTGCCACCGGGCAACCAGTCATCTCGCACCTCATATCCATGTTTTTTGCCGAGCGACTTCTTCTCTTCAATCATCTGCTCAAGCGGGAACTCGTTGAGCCATCGCCCGAGATCGACTTGTTCATGAATCGTCATAGATCACAACCGCGCTTCCGAATTTTCCCGATGCTCCCTAAACCACTCAATCGTCCGCTTGAGCCCCTCCTCAAACCCGACCTTCGCCTCCCAGCCCATCAGCTCCTTGGCCCGTGACACATCCAAACATCGGCGCGGCTGCCCGTCGGGCTTGGATGAATCCCAGCGGATCTGCTCGATCGTGTCTTCGCTCGCAAAGCCGGTGAGCTTGGCGATCAGGTGCACGAGGTCACGGATCGTGATCTCCATGTTGGTGCCTAGGTTGATCGGGGTCGGGTCGTCCATCTTTTCGCAGGCCGTCAAGATGCCGTCGGCGCAGTCTTCGACGAACAGGAACTCGCGCGAGGCGCTGCCGGTGCCCCAGACCTCGAGGAAGTCGTCGCCGCGGTCCATCGCTTCGATGCACTTGCGGATTAGGGCGGGAATAACATGCGAGGATTGCAGGTTGAAGTTATCCCACGGGCCGTAGAGATTCACGGGCAGGACATAGGACGATTTCATGCCGTACTGGAGCTTGTAGGCGTCGAGCATCTGCCACGCGGCTTTCTTGGCCACGCCGTAGGGCGCGTTGGTGACCTCGGGGTAGCCGTTCCAGAGGTCTTGCTCCTTGAAGGGCACGGGGGTCATGTTTGGATAGGCGCAGATGGTGCCGGTCTGGAGGAACTTGCCGCCGCGCTCGACGAGCCCGTCGATGCGGGACTGCTCGATGAGATGCAGCGCCATGGCCATGTTGGCGTAGAAGTACCGCCCCGGGTTCTTCATGTTGGCCCCGATGCCCCCGACCTCCGCGGCCAGGTGGATGATCAGCGTCGCCTTGTCAGATCCGAACGCGTCGCGATAGAGCGACACCACGGCGTCCTGCTCGGTCAGGTCGTACTGCGCCGAGCGGGGGATGAAGATCTGGGAATCGCTGACGCCGCGTTCGTGGAGGCCCTCGACGATGTGGCGGCCCAGGAACCCGGAGCCGCCGGTGATGATGATGCGTTGATCGGACCAGTTGAAGGGCATGCGCAAACCTCTCTCATGAAACTCGGGTGCAAGATTCGATCATAGTTCGGTACAATGGCGTAGAACCACCCGGAGCACCATGACCAGACGATCCAAGCAGCCATTGCGAACCGATTTCAAGCCCGGCCCCATCGCGTGGGCGCGCCGGCGTGTGCTCCCGCTGCTCGCGAAAGGTACGGCGCTGCTGGGGCTGCTGATTCTCGCGGCGTGGATCGCCGGTCGCGTGCTCACCGATCAGCACCACTGGTCGCAGTATTTATGGTGGCTGCCTCCGATCTGGGCGATCGGGGCGGCGTGGGTGCTGCTGATCGTGTCCGCGTTGTGCACCGCGTTGGCTCGCCGGCTGGGCGGGCTGTTGCTGCGCCCGCTGCTGTTGATCGCGGCGCTGGGGTGCAGCATATATCTGGTCATCGGCGTGTGGCACACGCACCGTGTTCTGGGCGGGCACGGCGACAAGCAACCCGATACCGTCCGCGTGCTGCACTGGAACCAGGCCGCGCAAAAGATCGATCAGGCGGCCTGGGGCGATCGGATACAGGACCTCGGGGCGGACATCGTGCTGATCGCCAACGCCGACTGGGGCGAATCACGCCAGACGCTGCTGGAACAGTTCGCGTACTTCGCGCCCACCGAGAACCGGCGGTGGGTGAACTACTCCTACCGCATCCACGCCGATCCGGCCCACTACCGGGTCGAGGGCGCGGCCATGATCGCTTCGCGTTACCCGATGACCCGCACGGGCATGGTCAGCTTCGGATCCAGCGAGCGCCAGCCGGTGCTCGAGCACAGCGCCTCGGGCAGCGGGTGGGTGATGTTCGCCGAGTTCGATCTGGACCCCGAGCGGGCCGATGATGAGCCGCTGATCGTGTGGTTGGTGGATCTGCCCAGCGACCCGGGCCGTTGGAAGCGGGCGCTGATGGCCGAGGTGCGTTCCGCGATCGATTCGTGGGACGGCACGGGCTGGGCGATGGGGCGGCATGTGTGGGAGCAGCAGACCTGGGAGAACGCATCATTCCCCCAGCCCGACCTGGTCATCGGCGATTTCAACACCCCGCGGGGCTCGGGCTCATTGGAAACCCTCGCGCCGGGCTACACGGACGCCTTCGAGCAGGCGGGCTTCGGGCGCGGCCGCTCGTGGATGCCGCCCAGCCGAAGCGCGTTGATGCGCCGAGCGCTGACGCTGGCGGATTGGCACATCGACCTGGCACTGACCGCGCCGGGCGTCGAGGCAACGCGGTACGAACTGATCGGGACGGAATCCGGCAACCACCGGGTGCAGATGGTGGATATTTCTCCCCGGACCTCTAGAACTGGAAGTAGATGAACGCCGCGCTCTGTGAGGGCCAGCCGTAGAAGAAGATTGCACCGAGTGTCGCGTAGATGAGCGCCCTGACAGGCCATGGCGCACCGTTGAGTCGTTCATCCCAGCGCTCCGAAAAGAACGCGGCGGTGTGAAGCAGGCAGAAGATCATCACCGCGAGCAACGCCGTTACGGGATCGCCCCTGCCCAGGCCGATCCCACCCAACGAGAGATCCGCATCAAAGAACAGGTATTTTCTCATGCAGTAGAGCAGGTCATTGATATCGGTGACTCGAAAAATCAGCCATCCCAGCAACCAGAGATAGGTGGTGATCGCCCAGCGCAGGACTGTTCCCGGCGTTGTCAGCAGTGCCCGCCCAAGGGCCGATTCGGGCGGGGCCAGCCCCCGCAATAGACGGTTCAGGCAGAGCAGCACGCCCTGATAGGTCCCCCAGATGACGAAGTTCCAGGATGCGCCGTGCCAAAGACCGCCCAGGACCATCGTGGTCATGAGGTTGAAATAGGTAGATAGCGGCCCGCCTCGTGATCCGCCCAGCGGTATGTACAGATAGTCCCTGAGCCAGGTGGACAAGGAGATATGCCACCGCCTCCAGAACTCGATGATCGAGGTCGAAAAATACGGGAAGTTAAAGTTAAGGGGGATTTCCACGCCGAACACGCGCGATATGCCGCGTGCGATGTCGGTGTATCCCGAGAAATCGCAGTAGATCTGTACCGCGAATAGTGCGGCGCCGAGCATCACGACCATACTCGACTGCCCCTGGGGGAAGGCGAAGATCGTATCGACCATGGGCGCGACATTGTCCGCGATGAGTACCTTTTTGAACAGGCCCACGAGTGCCAGATTGACCCCCGCGCGCAGAGAGGCCCCCGTGATCGTCCAGGGCCGGTCGAGCATCGGGAAGAGCTGCTGCGGGCGAAGAATCGGGCCGGCGACAAGCTGGGGAAGTACGCCACGAACAGGGCCACCCGGAGCAACGATCTCTCCGCCTTGATGTCGCCACGGTACGTATCGATCGTGTAGCTCATTGTCTGGAATGTATAGAAACTGATGCCCACCGGCAGCGTGACCTTGAGGATCGGCGCGGCCCACTCGATGCCCGACTGCTTGACGACCGTATCGATCGAGTCGATGAAGAAGTTGAAGTACTTGAAGAAGGCGAGAAGTCCGAGATTCGCCACCACCGAAGTGATGAGGAACGCCCGGCGCCGACCGCGCTCGGAAAGCCTGAAATATAAGCCGTAAGCGATCGGACCGATGAGTGAGAAGCTCATCGCCAAGGCGATGGCTGCGCTGTTTTCCTGACTGAATGCAACGAGCGGGTTCTCAAGAAAAGCCGCGAAGCCGTGCGTCTGCATGAGCGGCCAGTTGGGCAGAAGCAAGGCCAATGTGGCCAGACCCATGACCGAAGCCATCTTCCCGCGTTTGGGCGCTGAGAGCTTATGCCCGTCGATCCCGAGAGCCGCGGTGTAGTCGATAATGGTGGACAAGATAATCAGCAGAACGAATCGTGCGTCCCACCAGCCGTAGAACACATAGCTCGTCACGAGCAGAAATATCTGTTGCTGACGGGCATTGCGGTTCCACATGAGCCATGCGAGCACGGCCAGGAACAACACCAGGAACTCGGGGGTCTGGAAGAGCATGGATCAGTCTCTCACCCCGGCCGTGGAGTTCAGCGCCGAACCCAAGAGGCGGCTGAGGTGCTCGGCCCCCTCGCGATTAGGGTGGATCGCGTCGGCAAACTCCTCCGGGCTCAATGTGCCCGACAGGTCGATCACCCGCACGCCCGTCCGTTCTGCGATTTCTATCAGGCCGTCCACGAACTCCTCGTCGGCTTGGGTAAAGTCGTCGGCCAACGGGTGGGTGGGTGCGGCCACGAGAACGGGTATCGTGGAAGTACTCCGAATCTGTTCAACGGTGCGCTCGATAAACCCAAACCCGTCACGCACTTCTCCAGCCGTGCGCACATGAAAACTGTCGGTGACATCGTCGATATGGCGCTGAAGCTTGTCTCCCGTCAGATTCACCGCTATCTGAAACGGCGCGTCCACTTCGAGGGGCTTGGCGGGGAGGATGCCCTTACGGGTGCGGGTGCGGACCTGCTCGTTGAGATGGCGTAACGGGAGGGTGCGGAGAGATAACCGGTTTTCGATATTGGAGGCTTGCAGAAGCTCGATGCTCTTGTCGTCTAACCCGGGCACCTGTTCAGTGACGATCCAATCCGCGGTACGGTCGAAGTCGGAATAGCGCATCGCCGAGGCCACCTCCGGGTTGATTTTGTCGATCCGGCCCATCATCTCGGGGCGAATGATCCACACCAGCATGTGAGGCTCTGACTCCAGTACTCGCCCGATGTAGATTCTGGCCGAGAGCAGGTCGAGCCCGTTGGCCGACTGGTTCTCCACCGAGAACCCGGAACCAAGCTGTCTCTCGACCACCTTTCCCTCAACTACTTCTACGCCAACCGAGTTGCTCACTATGACGATTCGGGCATCGCTGGCATTCTGACTCAGGCGCTCGTCGACGAGCATGATGCGTTGCAATCCGCCCGGAAAACCGAGCCCGGGAATCATGGCATACGAGAGCACGATATACCCAACCGCCAAACCCATCGCGATAGCTCCACCTATCAAGACCAGCTCGGTGAAGACACTTGCCTTGTTGGGTTGTGGCGGCTGATCGCTCATGGTGTTCCGGACAAACTTCAGAACTTGTGGCCTGCTGACTGCTGGTATTACTGATCGTGCCCGGTGAACTCGGGCATGGCGTGGCCGGCGTCCTTGAGGGTCTTCTCGCGGGCGGCCAACTCAAGGTCATGATCGACCATCATCTTGGCCAGCTCCTCCACCGTCGTCTCCGGCTCCCAGCCGAGCTTTTGCTTGGCCTTGGACGGGTCGCCCAGCAGCAGGTCCACCTCGGCCGGGCGGAGATAGCGCGGGTCGAACTCGACATGCTCATCGAAGTTCAGATCGGCCGCGTTGAAGGCCATCTCGGCGAACGCACGCACCGAGATCGTGCGACCGGTGGCCACGACATAATCGTCCGCCTTGTCCTGCTGGAGCAT
>JBBDKK010000002.1:0-9385 GCA_040879395.1 Phycisphaerales bacterium | reverse complement strand
CGTAGCGGATATTGAAGCTCATGACGGTGAGCGATGGCGTATCGGGTTCGGTCTGGGCGGGCGTACCGGTCATGGTGAGCAGCGCAATCAGGAGACGGGCGATGAGCATGGGTTGAGCCCTTTCAGCCGTTCGACATCGGGATATCCGCGCCCCGGTCACGCCCGCAGGCGATTGCATCCTCGTAGCCGGCATCGGCGTGGCGGAAGATGCCCATCATGGGGTCGTTGCGGAGGACGCGGGCGAGGCGGTCGGCGGCCTCGGGGGTGCCGTCGGCGACGATGACCTGCCCGGCATGCTGGCTGAACCCGATCCCGACGCCGCCGCCGTGGTGGAAGCTCACCCAGCTGGCGCCGCTGGCGATGTTGACGGCGAAGTTGAGCAGCGGCCAGTCGGACACCGCGTCGGTGCCGTCCTTCATGGATTCGGTCTCGCGGTTGGGGCTGGCGACCGAGCCGCAGTCGAGGTGGTCGCGACCGATGACGATGGGGGCATCGAGTGCACCGACTTGGACCATGTTGTTGAACAACAGTCCGGCCTTGTCGCGTTCGCCGAGCCCGAACCAGCAGATGCGCGAGGGCAGCCCCTGGAAGGCGAACCGGGGTTCGCACTTGGCGAAGTCCTGTGCGAGCAGGGCGTCGGGGTTCTTGTGGCAGCCGAGGATCCACTGGTGGAGGCGCTCGTTGTAGCCGCCTTCGTCCTTGGGGAAGAGCTGAAGCAGGGCGTAATCGGTTTTGTAGATGTCGATGGGGTTGCCCGAGAGCGCGACCCAGCGGAAGGGGCCGCGCCCGAGGCAGAACTGCGGGCGGATGTAGGCGGGGACGAAGCCGGGGAAGGCGAAGGCGTTCTTGAAGCCCTGGTCGAGGGCACGCTGGCGGATGTTGTTGCCGTAGTCGAAGGTGACGGTGCCGCGCTGCTGGAGCTGGACCATCGCTTCGACATGTCGACGCATGGACGCGAGGGACAGCTTCTGGTAGCCCTCGGGGTCGCTCACCCGCTCGGTTTGTGCTTGTTCGTTGGTGTACTCGATCGGGCAGTATCCCTGAAGCGGGTCGTGGGCGCTGGTCTGGTCGGTGAGGGTGTCGGGGGTGATGTTGCGTTCGATGAGGCGTTCGAGCAGGGCGATAGCGTTGCCGAGCCAGCCGATGGATGTGGCAGAATTTTGCTGCTTGAGTTCGAGGGCGCGATCGATCGCGGTGTCGAGGTCATCGACGAGTTCGTCGAGGTAGTGGTCGTCGAGGCGGCGTTGCAGGCGGGTGCGGTCGACATCGGCGATCAGGCAGGTGCCCGCGTTGAGGGTGATCGAGAGGGGCTGGGCACCGCCCATGCCGCCGCAGCCGGCGGTGACATTAAGTGTGCCGGCGAGTGTGCCGTTGAAATGAATGTTGGCGCACTCGGCGTAGGTCTCGAAGGTACCCTGCAGGATGCCCTGGGTGCCGATGTAGATCCATGATCCGGCGGTCATCTGCCCGTACATCATCAGGCCCTTGGCGGCCAGTTCGTCGAAGTGTTCCTGCGTGGCCCAGTGGGGGACGAGGTTGGAGTTGGCGATCATGACACGGGGCGAATCGGTGGTGGTCTGGACCACGCCGACGGGTTTGCCGGACTGCACGAGCAGGGTCTGGTCGGGCTCGAGACGCTGGAGTGTTTCGATGATCGCGTCGTACGCTTCCCATGATCGCGCAGCTTGGCCGCGTCCGCCGTAGACGATGAGGGATTCGGGGTGCTCTGCGACCTCGGGGTCGAGGTTATTCATAAGCATGCGCATGGCGGCCTCGGCCTGCCATGTTTTGCAGGACATTTCAGGGCCGCGCGGTGCGCGGATGACGCGGTCCTGGGGCTCTGGGATGTATTTGGAGACGCCGGGCTTGGTGGTGGTGCTCATGGTTTGGGTCCTGTCTCTGGGCGGCCGGGGAAGTCTAGGGGAACGCGCGGGGGCGGTCAGATTTTGTAGATCGGGCTGCCGAAGGCGCCAGCGTCGATAAGGTGTTCGATGGCGGCGATGTCGGGCGTGGGTGACCGGTCGGCGGTCAGGGGTTTGACGAACCTGCGGATGGCGGCCACGGCGTTTTCGACGGCTTCTCCGGAGCGATGGGGGCGGTGGGCCTCGATGCCTTCGGCGGCGCAGAGGAGTTCGGTAGCGATGATCGATCGAGCGAGCTGAACCCCTCGGGCGGCCTTGGCCGCGCTGCGGGGGCCGAAGGAGTTGTAGTCCTCCATGTTTGCGCATGTGGAGAGGTTGGCGACGCTGGCGGGGGTGGCCAGGCCGATGAGCTCGTTGCACATGGCGGCGGCGGTGTACTGGACGATCATGAAGCCGGACATGACGCCGGGCTTGGGGCTCATGAACGGGGTGAGTTCGCTCTGGGGGTCGAAGACGGAGAGCATGTGATAGACGCGGCGTTCGGCGATGCCGCAGAGGTGGGCGATGCCGATGGCGAGGGTGTCGAGCGGCAGGGCGACGGGCATGCCGTGGAAGCAGCCGGCGGAGACGATGTCGGGTGTGACGGCACCGGTGTCGAAGATCAGTGGGTTATCGGTGACCGCCCCGAGTTCATCGTTCAGGCGGGCGAAGCAGGATTCGAAGGAATCGAGGGCGGCGCCCAGGACCAGCGGGGCGCAGCGGAAGGAGTAGGGGTCCTGCACGCGGGGGTCGTCGGCGGCGTGGGAGGCCACGATCGAGCTGCCGTTGAGCAAAGACTTGAGGGTGGCCGCTACGCGGGTCGCGCCGGGCTGGTTGCGGACGCGGTAGATACGGGGATCGAGGTAGGCGTGTGAGGCCCGGCCGGCGTCGATGGACATGGCGTTGGCGATGAGGGCGGCGTTGGCGATGCGCTGCAGGTCCCGGGCGATCAGGGCGAAGCGACCGGTCATCAGGTGGGTGCCGTTTATCAGGGCCAGGCCTTCCTTGGCGACGAGGTCCACCGGTTGGATTCCGGCCGCCCGCAGGGCCTCGGCACCGGGGAGGCGTCGGTCCTTATGGAAGGCCTCGCCCTCGCCGATCATGACCTGGACGACATGGGCCAGGGGGGCCAGGTCGCCCGAGGCTCCGACCGACCCGGATTCGGGGACGATGGGGGTGATCCCTGCGTTGAGCATGGCGATGATCTGCTCGGCGATCTCGACCCGCACGCCGGAGTAGCCGCGGGCGAGGGAGGCGGCCAGCACAAGCATCATGGCGCGGACGACATCGGCCGGCAGCGCGGGGCCGACGCCCGCGGCGTGCGACCGGATCAGGTTGAGCTGGAGCTGGCGGAGGTCCTGGGGTTCGATCTGTTGGCGGGAGAGGGAGCCGAAGCCGGTGTTGATGCCGTAGTGGGGGAGGCCGTCGTCGAGGACGGATTCGAGGCGGGCGCGGCAGTCGGCGATGGCCTTGCGGGCGTCGTCGCCGAGTTGAACCGCGAGGCCCGCGCGGGCGACCGATTCGACCAGCGCGGGGGTGAGCGGCCGGTCGGGATGGAGGATGCAGGCCTGGGGTGTGCTCATGTTCCGGGATCTCGGGCTGAAAGATTGATGATTGTTGGGTCCGAATCGCACGATATGATAGTGCCATGACCGCTGAACGCGCCCAGAGAGCTTCGAGAGTGCTGATGATCCGTCCCTCGGGGTTCCGGCGGGATCACGAGGCGGCGCAGACCAACTCGTATATGCAGGTTCCCACGGAGACGGCCGATCGCGTCCGCGAGCAGGCCAAGGCCGAGTTCGACGCCGTGGCTTCGGCCCTGCGGGATGCGGGGATCGGTGTGCTGGTGTTCGAGGACGAGATCGGGTTGCCGGACTCGGTTTTTCCCAATAACTGGATCTCGTTCCATCAGCCGGCGGGCTCCCGCGATAAGTCCGATGCCGTCGTGGTCACCTACCCGATGCTGCCCGAGGCCCGGCGTCGCGAACGACGGGTGGAGATCCTCGACGCGGTGGCCCGGTTCACCGGGACCACGCCCGACCACATCGACCTGAGCACGCTCGAGCAGGACGGCGAGTTTCTCGAGGGGACCGGCTCGCTGGTGCTGGACCGGGTCCACGGCAAGGCGTATGCCTGCGTTTCGGGGAGGACGACGGACCAGGCGCTGGATACATGGGCCGATGAGATGGGGTATGAGGTGGTGCGGTTCCACGCCGCGGATCAGGGCGGGAACCCGGTGTATCACACGAATGTGATCATGAGCATCGGTGAAAAGCTGGCGGTTGCGTGCCTTGAGTCGATCACCGATCCTGATGAGTACGATGCGGTGGAGGCCTCGCTGCGTCAGGACGGCCGGGACCTGATGACGATCACGCTGGACCAGGTGGCGCATTTCTGCGGCAATATTCTTGAGCTCCAAAACCGCAAGGGCGAATCTGTTTTCGCGATGTCCAAATCGGCCTACGAGCATTTCACGCCGTCCCAGCGGGAGCGGTTCGAATCGCTGGGGCGGGTGGTGCGTGTGGCGATCCCAACGATCGAGTATGTGGCCGGGGGCAGCGTGCGGTGCATGCTGGCCGAGCTGGGCAACTGATCGTCGTTTGGACTGCCGCCGGGGGTTTTTCATGGTGTTTCGGGCCCGTGGACGGGCTTTGGGGTGCATCCCGGCGGTGTGGCTCCGGTATGATTGGTTCCCCCCGCGTGTTCGGAGGGAAACCAACTCGATACCGAGGAGCACCCATGAGAGCTATGCAGGCCGCGCTGACCGCGGCAATCACGATTTTAACGATCCCGGCGTTGCACGCCCAGGCGCAGAATGTGCAGCCGGTGGAGTACACGCTGGACAACGGGATGAAGTTTTTGCTCATGCCACGCGATGAGCAGCCCAATGTCATCACGGCGGGGTGGATCGCCCCGGTGGGTTCCGCCGACGAGCGACCCGGGATCACCGGAGTCTCGCACCTGCTGGAGCACCTGCTGTTCAAGGGGACCGACGCGATCGGGACCTCCGACGCGGAGATGGACCTGCAGTACCGCGAGCAACTCACGGAGGTCCGCGAGAAGATGCGGGCGTACACGCTGGATGTGCAGTACAAGCGGATGTACGAGGGGGAGATCGACAACCCGTGGGACCCATCGAACGACACGCCCGAGCTGCGCGAGATGCGTGCCCAGATGACCGCCCTGCAGGACAAGCAGGCCGAGATCACGGTGAAGAACGAGTTTGATTCGATCTACACCGGGCAGGGCGCCTCGGGCATGAACGCTGGGACGAGCAATGATTTTACGGTGTTCTACCTGAATATTCCGTCCAACAAACTGGAGCTGTGGAGCTGGATGGAGTCGGACCGGCTGATGAACCCGTCCTACCGCGAGCTGGACGCCGAGCGGTTCGTGGTGATCGAGGAACGACGCCAGCGGCTGGAGGCGACGCCGACGGGCAAGCTCGATGAGCAGTTTGATTCGATGTTCTGGGTGGCCTCGCCGTACAACTGGCCGGTGATCGGCTGGATGAGCGACCTGATGGCGTACACCGAGGGCGAGATCAAGGAATATTTCGAGACCTATTACCAGCCGGCGAATCTCACAGGCGTGCTGGTGGGCGATTTCGAGATCGAGGAGGCGGAGCAGCTGATCGAATCGTACTTCGGCCGCATCCCCAACAAGCGTCCCAAGGCGGCCCCGCTGGTGACCTACTCGGTGCCGCTGCTGGGCGAGCTTCGTTTCAGCGGCGAGTGCGACTGCCAGACGCAGGTCGAGGTCCGCTATCGCAGCGTGCCGTTCGGGCACCGCGACGAAGCGGTGTTTGATGTGATGGCCGATCTGCTCAACGGTCGGACGGGGCGGCTCTACAAGTCGCTGGTCGAGAAGCAGGGCATCGCCGCCCAGGCATCGGCGGGCAACCGCTCCATGCGGTACGCGGGGAGTTTCTCGTTCAGCGCGCGTCCCAAGGGGGATACGGAGCTGAGCGAACTGGAAACGGCGTGGTACGAGGAGCTTGACAAGCTCAAGAACGAGCCGGTCTCCGAGCGTGAACTGCAGAAGGTGAAGAACCAGCAGGCCGCGGATACTTTCCGAGGATTGCAGGACAACTCTTCGCTGTTCTTCCAGCTCGCGATCACCGAGGCCTACGGCGGGTATGAGTACCTCAACGAGTATCCCGATCGGGTCGCGGCGGTGACGGCCGAGGACATCATGCGGGTGGCCAGCGAGTATTTCGGCAGCGACGAGCGGGCGGTGGCCAGCTATTCGCGCCGGGAGGGAGCCGAGACCACGGAGATCACGATCGATGATGTCCGGGATTCGCTGCCAGAGGAGATGGCGGGGATGATGCCCCAGCTCGAAGCGCAGCTGGCGGCGTTGGCCTCGATGGAGGACGCCGTGGAGCTGCGTGCGCAGCTTGAGATGATGGAAGCGCAGAAGGGCATGGCCCCACCTGAGCTGGCAACCGCGATGGACTTCATCGCCCAAGAGATCCGGCGGCGGATCGATGAGATCGAATCCGGAGAGTCCGGCGGCGAAAACGGTGGCGAGGGATCGTCCGAGGAACCAGCCGAGGAACCATCTGAGGAACAGGGAGGTGACGAATGAGAAGCGCACTGAGTATCGCATGCGTTGGAATGATGATGGGACTGAGCTCCGCCGCGGCGGGGCAGGACATCGTGGACCATCCCAAGGAGCTGGAGTTTGAGCCGTTGGAGTTCACGCCGCCGGAGCCGAGCGAGTTCCGCCATGAGCTTCCATCGGGGATCCCGGTGTACATGGCACCATCGGATGAGTTTCCGTTGGTGACGATCACGCTGAGCTTCAAGGGCGGGGCGTATATGGAGCCGGCCGACCAGGCCGGGCTGGCGGCGATCACCGGCGCGATGGTCCGCACGGGCGGGTCGGCAGAGATGACGCCCGGGGAGCTCGATGAGGAGTTCGATTTTCTGGCGGCGGATGTGTCGGTGGGTGTTGGGGACCGCACGGCGAATGCGTCGATCAACACGCTTACGGACAATCTGGACCGCTCGTTCGAGCTGTTCATGGACATGATCCGCAACCCGCGGTTCGATCAGGATCGGCTCGATGTGCTCAAGGGCCAGTCGCTGGAGGGCCTTGAGGCCCGCAACGATGACGGGATCGGGATCGCGTTGCGAGAGATGAACTACCTGATGTGGGGCGAGGACCATTTCGAGGCCCGCCAGCCGACTCGGGAGTCGATCGAATCGGTTACCCGAGAGGACCTCAAGGAGTTCCATCAGCGGATCTTCAACCCGGCCAACCTGATGATCGCCGTGACTGGCGACTTTGAGGAGCGCGAGATGCTCTCGTTTCTGGAAGAAGCAATGCGGGGCTGGAGCACGGGCGAGGAAGCGCCGGAGATCCCGGAACCGGAGCACACAATCGAACCCGGCGTGTATTACTACGAGAAGGACCAGCCGCAGGTGCAGGTGTTGATCGGGCACCGGGGCATCGAGCGGGACAATCCTGACGCGATCGCCGTGAATGTGATGAATGACATCCTGGGCGGCGCGGGGTTCACCTCGCGGATCACCAACAGCGTGCGCACCCGCGAGGGTCTGGCATACACGGCAGGTTCGGTGATGCAGCCTCGGGTCGGTTATCCGGGTATGTTCATGTCCTACTTCTTCACGAAGGTGCCCACGACCGCGCTGGCGACGCGTCTGGTTTTTGAGGAGATCGAGCGGATCCGGGCCGAGGAGGTCACTGGGAAGGAGCTGGAGACGATCCAGAACAACCTGATCGAGACCTTCCCGCGGAACTTCGAGTCCAAATCGGCGATGATGCGTTTGTTCATCAACGACGAGCGGACCGATCGGCCCGAGGGCTACTGGCAGAGCTACCGCTACCGGGTGCGGGCGGTGGACGCGGCGGCGGTGCTCGAGGCTGCCAATGAGTATCTGCATCCGGAGGACATGGTGATTCTGGTCGTCGGGCCGTGGGAGCAGATCCGCGCCGGCAATGCCGACAGCGAGGGCGACGAGGCCCGCGTGGCGACGATGGAAGAGTTCTTCGAGGACCGGGCGACCGAGATCCCTCAGCGGGACCCCGAGAGCCTGGAACCGATCGAATGACCAGCTGATTCGCGGGCCCCAGGCCCCCGCGCGGGCCCGGAATCGTGTATATTCGCGGGCCCGGTCGTGCTGCGCTCGGGCCCGCGTTTCTTCCGCGGCGGGTGGTGCTTTGCCCGTCCGCCGCTCTTTCCCTCAAGGAGATCCGTATGCCGCTCAGATTTCGCTCACTGCTTGCCGTGCTGGCCGGCGGTTCACTCTCGTTTGCGGCCCTGGCCGATGATCGTGCGCAGGGCTTATTTCAATACCCGTCGCTGACTCCGGACGCGTCGCACATCGTGTTCTCGGCTGGGGGCGATCTGTGGTCGGTGCCCGTGGGCGGCGGGGCGGCGTACCGGCTGACTTCTCACCCGGGTATCGAGGGGCAGAGCCGATTCAACGCCGCTGGCGACACGATCGTGTTCGAGTCCAACCGCGACGGGGCGCAGAACCTCTACACGATCGATGTCAGCGAGAGCAGCGGCTTCCTCGTCGGCGGCGGGATCGAGCGGGTCACGACCTCGGATCGGGGGCAGATGCTCGGGGGATTTGACCAGAGCGGGGAGCGTGTGCTGTTCTCGGCGTACCTGTACCGTGAGATCTATCGGCACCCAAGGATGTATTCGGCGGCGCTCGATGGCGGGCCGATGGAGCGGGTGACGGATGCGTTCGGGCGCGGGCCGGCGACGCACACGGACACCGAGGACATCTACTTCATCCGCGGTTACTACTACCCGCACCGCGTGGCGTACCGGGGGCCGGGGAACCTGGACATCTGGCGGTATCGACCGAGCGATGATTCGTTCAAGCAGATCACCGAGTTCGACGGCAACGACTTCGAGCCCAACCCGCTGCCGGATGGGTCGGTCGTTTATGTGTCGAGCCGGGATGGGCAGTACAACCTGGTGCGGGTCGATCCGGACGCGACGGACAGCGAATCGGTCACACAGTTGACGCATTACAAGCCCGGGGGCGACGATTCGGAGACCATCGCGCATGGCGTGCGGGATCTGCGGGTGTCGGCGGACGGCTCGACGGCGGTGTTCGTGGTGTGGAACACGATGTACACGCTTGATCTCACCGATGCACGGGCGACGCCCAAGGAAGTCGAGATCGCGATGCCGGGCGATCTGGCGCAGGGCCGGGTCTACCAGAACAATATTTCGCGTGAGGTCAGCGAGGCGGCCGTGCATCCCTCGGGCAAGGCGGTGGCGCAGATTGCCCGCGGCGAGCTGTTCGTGCGGAGCACGGAGGAGGAGCATCCGTCCCGGCGCATCACCGATTCGGCGTACCGTGAGCGGGACATCGCCTGGTCGCCCGACGGTGTGAAGCTGTATTTCGCGGCCGACGATGAGCGGTCGCTGGGTTCGATCTTTGAGGCGACGGTCCTGCTGGCCCGGGAGGATCTTGAACCCGAGCCGGTGGAGG
>JBBDKK010000001.1:6473-9477 GCA_040879395.1 Phycisphaerales bacterium | reverse complement strand
CCCGCGTGACCGGATGATCCCCGCGGGCGACAAATGGGGCGGCATCTGGTCCGGGGTCGAGAAGGCCCTGCTCCGCGAGGCCTTCCGCGAGGGCGAATGGCTTCCGGGCAGCATCCTCTACCGCCAGAAAGAGCAGTTCTCCGACGGTGTGGGCTACGGCTGGGTCGATGCCCTCCGGGATCACGCGGCCATGCTCATCAGCGACGAGCAGATGGCCGCGGCCCCCCAGCGGTTCCCCGAGTTGACACCCACCAACAAGGAGATGTACTGGATGCGCGAACTCTTTGAGGAACGGTTCGTGGACGGGTGCGCCAGCGGCCGATCCGCCCTGGGCACCCTGGGCGACGGCCGCAGCGTGGCCTGCTGCACGCCCGAGGCCTTCGCATGGGACCCGGCGTGGGGGTCCATGGCCGGCGATATCTCCGGGCGGACGATGAAGGATGTGCATCAGCAGCAGACCCACCGCCCCGCGGCGGGGTGAAGAGTTGGTATCTGGGTGCCACTACTCGCGGCTTGCCGCGCAGTAGTGTCTTGTGAACCACCCAAGAGCACTACTGCGCCGAAGACGGCGAGTAGTGGCACCCGGAGGGGGTCACTCGCGATACCTCCGCACGCAGATCGTGTCGTTCTGGCCGCCGAAGCCGAAGGAGTTGGAGAGGCAGACATCCACCCCGCCGCGGGCGTTTTCGTCGCGGGGTTCGAGGGGAACATGGTCGAGCCCGCAGACCGGGTCGACATCGTGGAGGTTGCCGGTGGGCGGGATGATGCCGGTGCGGATGGCCTGGATGCAGGTGATGAGTTCCACGGCTCCGGCGGCCTGGATCAGGTGGCCCATCATGGACTTGATCGACGAGAAGGGCACCTTGGGGGCCAGTTCGCCGAAGACCGAGCGGACGCCGTTGGATTCGGTCTTGTCGTTCTCCTGGGTGCCGGTGCCGTGGGCGGAGATGTAGTGGACCAGCGGTCGGCCGGATTCGTCGGCGGCGTGGGGGTCGATGCCGGCCTGCACGAGGGCGGCGGCCATGGCCCCGGCCCCGCCCTTGCCATCGGGATGGATATCGGTGATGCGGTAGGCATCGGCGGTGGAGCCGAAGCCGGCGACTTCGCAGAGGATGGTTGCGCCGCGGGCATTGGCCGAGTCGAGCGATTCGAGGATCAGGATCCCCGCGCCCTCGCCCATGACAAAGCCCCCGCGGGACTTATCGAAGGGGCGCGATGCGGTCTGGGGGTCGTCGCGGCGGGTGCTCATGGCGGTGAGGCGCATGAACCCGGTCATGCCCAGCGGGTGGATCATGGTGTGGGAGCCGCCGGCGATCATGGCATCGGCGTCGCCTCGGCGGATGATCTCGAAGGCCTCGCCGATGGCCTGTGTGGAGGCGGCGCAGGCGGTCATGGAGTTGAGCGCGGGGCCCATGCAGCCGAACTCGTAGGCGATGTGGGTGGAGGTGAGCTGTGGTTCCTGCTCGATCTCGCTGGTGGTGCTCAGGCCCGCGTACGCCGCGGCGGCCCAAGCCGAGGGATCCAGCTTGCGGGATTCCTGGTCCCAGCCGGCGATGTTGGCGGCCATGTAGGGCTTAAAGTCCGGCACGCCCTCGCCGGCACCCAGGTAGATGCCGGTGCGGCGCGGGTTCGGTGGCGCGGTGTCCATGCCAGCCATGTCCCAGGCGGCGCGGGTGGCGGCCAGGGCGTACTGGGTTGAGATGGATGCGTCCCGGTGAAGCTGGGCACGCTCGCCCAGGTGATTGGCGAGGTTGAAATCCTTGACCTCGGCGGCGAAGTTGGTCGAGCAGGTCGAGGCATCGAAACGGGTGACGGGCCCGACACCGCTTTGGGCGCCCAGCAGCCGGTCCCAGGCGGATTGGATATCGCATCCCAGCGGGGTGACCCAGCCCATGCCGGTGATCACCACGCGTCTGGCTGGGCGCCGGTTGGTGCGCGGTGCTTGGGAAACCATGGCCCTCGTCCTCCGGTTCAGTCTTCGCTGGCTCCGGTCAGCTCGCCCTCTTCTTCGTCCTCGTACTCCTCGTCCTCATCATCGCTGCCGCGGAGGGCGTCGGGGTTGAGCACGCGCACGAGGCCGTCCTTGAGGCGGCGCTGTCCGAAGTTGATGATGAGGCCCAGTTCCAGGTCCGCGGCCCGCAGGGTGGCGCGAAGTTCGTTGCGCTCGGTCCCGCCGACCTCGTTGTTGTCGGCCATGAGCTTGAGCAGGAACCGGTCGCCGGCGTAGAGGTCGGCCGTGACGGTGCCGATGACCTCGCCGTCGAACTCGACCTCGTATTCCTTGTTCTCCTCGAAGGGGATCTCCTCGTGCTTAAGTTCGTGGAGGAGGGCCTTGCGGTAGATGTCCAGCGGGTATCCGGGGCCAAGGTCCTTGTGGGTTTCGATGGCGCACCCGATGACCTTGCGGCTAATCTCCGTGAGGGCGGGATCGAGGTCCGAGAGCGGTGTTGAACGCCGCCCTCTGGGGGCGCTGTTGTGCTGATGCATCAGGATCTCCTGCGAGCAATAAATTGAGGGGTCTATATTGTATCTTATAGCAGGGTGGAGTCCCCCCCTGCGGGGATTGAATGATTTTGTTTTCAGCGGCCCAGGACCAGGGCCCCGGTCTGGCCGCCCAATGAACCGGTGCAGACGAGGGCACGGTTCAGAGAACTGCTGTTTTCTGAGTTGATTATGTCGCCCCCATCCGCTCGCATCATGCCCGCGGGCAGGGTCTGGGTGTGCAGGCACATCGCGGCGGCGGCGGTCATCAGCCCCCCGTGGCCCGCCATGGTGTTGCCGGTGCGGTTGGCCAGGGTGAGCAGGGGAATCCGGTCAAGGTGGTTGGTAAACACTCGTTGAATGGCCCCGAGTTCCCGCGCATCGAGATCCGGCACCCCAAGGGCCAGCGGGACAATCAGATCGATATCACCCGGGCCGATGCCGGCATCATCCAAGGCGTTCTCGATGGCGGCCACGAGCCCCTCATCGCAGGGTTCATCGTCGGGCCCGGGATCGCGCGGGG
>JBBDKK010000001.1:0-6463 GCA_040879395.1 Phycisphaerales bacterium | reverse complement strand
GGGGCATCGGGGAAGATGGGGCGGGGGGTCTGGGCGGCCCCGAAACCCTCGATTCCGGCGTAGATGCGGGCCCCGCGGTTGCGGGCGTGGTCGGGGTCCTCGATCACGAGCATGCCGCCGGATTCACCCATGATCCCGCCCAGCGAATCGGGGTCGTAGGGGCGGGAGATGGCCGAGCCGTCGGTATGCTCGCCGGTGTGGGCCAGGCGCTGGGCGTAATCCCAGCGGACCAGGCCCAGGGGATTTATGCGGGATTCGGCACCGCCGGTGAAGCAGATGTCGGCGTTACCGCGTTCGATGACCCGTGCGCTCTCGCCTATAGAAAGGATGGCGCTGGCCTCGGCCCCCATGATGGTGTTCGATGGGCCCTCGAGGCCGTGGATGATGGTGACATGGCAGGCGAGCATGTTGGGGAGGTACTTGAGGAGCCAGAGCGGCGGCAGGTTGTTCATGCCCGCTTCGCCCACGCCCTCGGTGCCCCATTTCTCCAGAGAAAAACCACCATCTTCGTCGGTTGCGTTGACGACCGCGCGGGCGAGTTCCTCGGCTTCGGCGGCGATAAGCCCCGCGCCGATCTGGCAGCCGGTCCGGGCGTGGTCGATCCGGTGCCCCTGTTCGCCTTCCTCGGAGCCACGGGTGAGCAGCCCGGCGTCGGCGGCGGCGAGGCGTGCGGCGATGACGGCCAGCTCGGTATCGCGGGCCATGACCTTGGTGGCCTTGCGGTAGGACTTGGGCACGAAATCACGGATCGAGAGGTCGTGGACCTCCCCGGCGAGTTTTGAGCGGAACCCGCCGGCGTCGAAGGATCGGATGGGGCCCAGCGCGGTTTGGCCGCTGAGCAGTGCTTCCCAGAAGTCTTCGATGCCCACGCCGATGGCGCAGACGGGGCCGAGGCCTGTGATGACGGCGTAGGGGGGCATGGCCCAATGGTACCCCGCCCCGGCAACGGGTTCCGCGCCGGGGGGCCGAATCGAGCGGGTCTCAGCGGGTGTTGCCGGCGCGGCGCATGAGGGCGGCGAAGGTGCCCAGGGCTTGGGGCGAATCGGGATCCGGCGGCTCGTCCGGGGTGATGCGGGAGTAGGAGCCGTCGGGATTCATGAGCCACGCGTTGTGGCGGTCGTTCATGAGGATGGTCAGCAGCTCCCAGAGGCGTCGCTTGGCGTCGGCGTCGAAGATCGGGCAGGCGGCTTCGACGCGGCTGGAGAGGTTGCGGTACATCCAATCGGCGGAGCTGATGAAATACTTGTAGTCCAGCGGGTCTTCCTGCCCGTCTGAGAAGGCGTACATGCGTGAGTGCTCGAGGAAGCGGCCGATGATCGAGCGGACGGTGATGTTCTCGCTGACGCCCTCGATGCCGGGTCGCAGGCAGCAGAACCCGCGCACGATGAGGTTGACCTCGACGCCGGCCGCGGATGCCTCGTAGAGCTTCTCGGTGATGAGCCGGTCCTCCATGGAGTTCATCTTGGCGAAGATCCGCGCGGGGCGGCCGGCTTGGGCGTGGGAGATCTCGTTGTCGATGAGTTCCATGAAGCGGTTACGCATGTGGTCGGGTGCGACGAGCAGGCGGCTGTAGTGCTGGCCGCTGCTCAGGCCGGTGATCATGTTGAAGAGGCGGATGACATCGGAGGTGATGTGCTCGTCGGCGGTGAGCAGGCCCAGGTCGGTGTAGAGCTGGGCGGTTTTGGGGTGGTAGTTGCCGGTGCCCAGGTGGGCGTAGGTGCGCAGGCCCCAGGTGCCTTCTGTCTTCTCGCGCCGCACGACCAGCGAGCACTTGGAGTGTGTTTTGAGCCCCAGGACGCCGTAGGCCACATGGACGCCGGCGGCTTCGAGCTGGCGGGCGAAGGTGACATTCTTTTCCTCATCGAAACGGGCGCGGAGTTCGACGAGGCAGGCGACCTGCTTGCCCTCCTCGGCGGCGTGGACGAGCGAATCGACGAAGGGCGAGTCTCGGCTGGTGCGGTAGAGCGTGAGCTTGATGGCCAGGACATCGGGGTCGGTCGCCGCGGTGTGGATGAAGCGCTCAACGGAGTCGGAGAACGACTCGTAGGGGTGGTGGACGAGGATATCGCGTTCGCGGATGCGGGCGAACATATCGGCTTCGGGGTCGGCCAGGGCGGGTGGGCGAGCGGCCTTCCAGCGGGAGGCGTGGAGGTCGGGGCGGTCGATGTCGGCGATCTCGAAGAGATTCACGCAGGCGAGGGGGCCGTTGCGGGTGAAGTGGTCTTCGGGGCTGAGCTTGAGTTCGGTGAGCAGGAAGTCGAGGATGCGCGGCGAGGGGTTGGGGGGCGTCTGGATGCGGACCGCGCTGGCGAAGCGGCGCATGCGGAGTTCCTCCTCGACATGCTCGAGCAGGTCCTCGACATCCTCATCGTCGAGTTCGACGGCCGCGCTGCGGGTGAGGCGGAAGGGGAGGATCTCGGTGATGCGCATGCCGGGGAAGAGGTCGTCGAGGTTGTTGACGATGATCTGGTGGAGCGGGACGAAGCGGGCCGGGGCCTCTGCGGTGGGCTCCGGGATGCGTCCCTCGCGGGCGGAGAGTGTGTCGATGCGGATGTAGTTGGGCAGGACGGAGGGCACCTTGACGCGGGCGAAGCGCGGCTCGTCTCCGCCGTCGGGGTGCTCAACGAGTATGCCCAGGTTCTCTGAGAGGTTGGAGATGAAGGGGAAGCGGTGACCGGGGTCGACGGCCAGGGGCGTGAGGATGGGGAAGACCTCCGCGTTGAACCAGTCGTCCACCTGTTTGCGGTCGTCTTCGCCGAGGCCGTCGTAGTTGAGCAGCTCGATGCCTTGCTCTTTGAGGGCGGGGAACAGGTCCTCGGACAGGCAACGGACGAGCGAGACCTCCATGTCCCGGATCATGCTGTAGCAGGCGTTGAGCGTCTGGAGGGGGGGCAGCTCGTCGGGGCGGTTGGGGGAGTGGGGGATGTGCTGCCTGTGGCGGGATTTGAGCAGGCCGATCCGTTTCATGAAGAACTCATCGAGGTTTGATGCGAATATGGCGATGAACTTGACCCGTTCGAGCAGCTCGTTTTCGGGGATCATCGCCTGTGCCAGCACGCGGCGGTTGAACTCCAGCCACGAGAGATCGCGGTTGATATAGGGATCCGTGCTGGACAGGGGCGGCTGGGACATCGCGGGGGTGTTTCCTGTTGAATAGGGGCTTGAGTGGGCGTTGGGGCTCGGGAGGATGATACGGGCTAAACTCTTGGCACGACGCCGGTTCTTCGTGGGGTCGGCTTTCGTGACTACCCGATCTTTGTACGCACTGGGGTGCCGTCCATGCCGCATTATGAGAATCAGGATAAGAAGCTGCTTGTGCGCCTTATCCGCGTTGGCTTTGTCGCGTTGATGCTGATCGTGATGCTGCTGTATGTGCTGAGTATCACTTCCAAGGCCGGCGATCTGGAGGTGTCGATCGCCCAGCGGTGGTGGATCCCCGTGCTCACGGCACTGGTGCTGGCCGGGGTGTTTCTGGCGGTGGACCTGCTCACGCCACGCAAGAAGATCTCGCTGATCTCCGGGGTGGTCTTCGGGCTCCTCGCAGGGCTGATGACCGCCTGGGTGTTCTCGGTGATCATCGACCTTGTGGTCCAGTCCTGGGATATCCAGACCGACAGCATCGTTTCGGCGGTCAAGGTCCTCATCGGCGTTTCCTGCGGCTTCCTGGGCATCAGCATGGTCCTTCAGACCCAGGACGAGTTTCGATTGGTGATTCCCTATGTCGAGTTCGCCAAACAGATGCGCGGCCCGCTGCCGCTGGTGCTGGACACCTCAGCCCTGATCGACGCCCGGATCGCCGATATCGCCGCCTCGGGGCTGATCCAGCAGACGGTGGTGATCCCCGAGTTCGTGCTGGAAGAACTTCAGTTGCTTGCCGACTCGCGCGATCGGATGAAGCGGAACAAAGGGCGGCGGGGGCTGGATATCGCCAACAAGCTCCAGCGGATGAACGGGGTGGATGTTATGATCGACACCACGCCCACGCAGAAGAAGGCCGTGGACCTGGCCCTGGTGGAGCTGTGCATGCGGATGCCCGCGATGCTTGTGACGCTGGATGTGGCGCTGGTGCGGATCTCATCGATTCAGAATGTGCTGGTGCTCAATCTCAATGACCTGGCCAACGCGCTCAAGCCGGTGGTGATCCCCGGCAAGATGATCCATGTGGAGTTGATCAAACCCGGCGAGCAGCACGGGCAGGCGGTCGGCTATCTCGAGGACGGAACGATGGTCGTGGCCGAGGACGGGTATCCCTACATCGGCCAGACACGCGATCTGGTGATTACCAGTTCCATGCAGACCGCCGCCGGACGCCTGCTCTTTGCGCGGGTGGACATGGCCGAGATGGACACGATGGACCGCGAGCAGGCGATCCAGGACCATCGCCCGACCCCGCACCATCAGGAGCAGCAGGGGGGCGAGGGCGATTATGCCGACGAACCCGCTCCGGAGCCGGAGAACCGAGCTGAGGACGGGGCCGGTGGCGGCGACGCGCTCGAGGAACAGCCCGGCCAGCCCAAGAAGCCCGCCACGATCAGTGGCCCACGCGTGGTTGATCGCCCGGGGAGCATGAAGGGCACGCCTCGGAATCCGAGGCGGTGACGCACCCGCCGTGATCATGGATACTCCATACATGAAAACGCCCCGCCGGAGCTGGCGGGGCGTTCTGCTGCATACGAGTTGTTGTCCGTCGCCCTTTGTTATCGTCTTCGCTTGCTGCCGATCAGCCCGGCCAGCCCCAGCACCGCGAGCGAGCCGGGCGTGGGCGTTGGGTATTGTGTGATCACAACGGGGTCGAACGATGGTGTGTTGCCGATGAACCGGAACTCCTTATCGATGTGCAGCGTGACACCGTTGGGCCCGATGTCGATCGGATCAAAATCGAACCAGAGCTCGGTGGCGTCCAGGCTGATCATGAACTCCAGGCCGGGGATGGGCTCGCCGGAGTCTCGGTCGAAGCTGATGTTGGGCGCACCGCTATCGAGCACCCAGATGTCCCAGACCTGCCCGTCAAGCCCCAGCTCGATGGTTTCGTGCCAGTCTTCGAGCGCAAAGCTGGGGAAGCCGCTGGGCGGTGGCACGAATGTGAACCATTCGCGCACCGTGTAGACCTGGAAGGGCTGGAACCCGTCCGGCGGCGCGAGCAGTTGCTTTTCCCACCCCCCGGCGTCGGGATCGAAATAGAAGCCGCCGTCGGGTCCGCCGATCTCGAAGATATTCGTGCCCGGCGTGATCGAGTGCTGGCTGGTGTACGAAATGCCTTCGCCGAATCCCAGTGGTGTGAAGACCCCTGCGAGGACTGACGATGATCCCACGCCGACGGCGATGCTGATTGCTGTGATGGTGTTTTTGATCCGCATGTTCGTGTCCCTCCATGCTGTGATTTCTGACTCATGCCCCCCATCGCCACCCGGCTCGGAGCATCCGATGAGGTCACCTGTTTTGGCCGGGTACGCGCCGGGCCCACGCAACTGGTTCGATCCCAGAGGGCGAAATGTAATAGCGCGCATTGATATCGCAATGTGATTTCATTGGAGCGGTTTAGATTTCATAGTTTTGCTCTCAAGGATGCCCGGTTTGGGGCGTTGGCTCGGACTATGAATGCGACTCAGGGGTCCGCCGCGAAATCCCGGTCGGCGATGCCCCGGGGGCGGCCGTAAGTCTTGAGTTCGAATTACTACCCTTTATGTGGGGGTAGATCAACAGAAGGTGTCGGGGAATCGGCGAGGCCGGCTTGCGGCGGGTGGGGCCGCGTGGTAGGTTTTGAGGTGACTTGGGGGACCCATCAAGGAGACTGCCATGAGCACGAGCATCGCCAAAGTCACGGAAATCACCGCTCAGAGCACCAAGGGCTTCGAAGACGCGATCGAGTCCGGGATCGGCCGCGCGTGCAAAACGCTGAACAATGTCACGGGCGCTTGGGTCAACGAAATGACGCTGGATGTGCAGGACGGGAAGATCTCGGCCTACCGCGTGAACATGAAAGTGACCTTTGTGCTTGATGATTGAGGGCAAGATCTGACTCATCAGCGAGTTGCAGGTCGGTTCAAGCGAAGCCTTTGGACTTGTCAAAGCAGTATATCGGCTAGCTTGCTCAGCACCAAGGCGAGCATAAACCACAGCAGCAGGGCGGCGGGAAGCATCGTGAGGGCATATTTGATGTCCTGTATTGGTGTCGTTAATCGCCGTGAGAAACGGCAGCTAACGAAAATGATTGCAAAGATCGAACCGAGACTCAGGAGCACCAGAAGGGCATCGATCCATTCGGCGAGCTTCGAGTGATTGCCCGTACCCGCGAGGGTCGGTAGCCCGCCGCTCCAGACAAGCAGGAGCGTCGCGGCGACGCCAACAACCGTGCACGCGATAAGCAGCCGGTTTCTGCGGCGTGCCGTGCCGGGGTGACGAAGCGTGCGATGCTGCCCGCCGCACTCGGGACACGGCGTGCCTGTGTCGAGTCCGGCGAGAT